>CAMLJR010000164.1 GCA_946480345.1 uncultured Spongiibacteraceae bacterium | reverse complement strand
TGGAGAACGAGCCGGGTGCGTTGTCGCGTGTGGTCGGTCTGTTTTCGCAGCGCGGTTACAACATCGATACCTTAAACGTCGCCGCCACCGAAGATCCGACCTTGTCGCGCTTGACGCTGACAACGGTCGGCGACGATCACATCATCGAGCAGATCACCAAGCATCTGAATAAATTGATCGATGTCGTGAAGCTCGTGGACTTGACTGAAGGTGCGCATATCGAGCGCGAATTGATGCTGGTGAAAGTGCGTGCGACTGGCGCACAGCGCGCCGAAATCAAGCGCTGCACCGATATCTTTCGCGGCCAGATCATCGATGTCGGCCCGACCGTTTACACGATTCAGGTGGTCGGCGCGAGCGACAAGCTCGACGCGTTTCTCGAAGCGGTCGGCGATGCAGTGATTCTCGAAGTTGTGCGGAGCGGCGTGTCGGGAATTGCGCGTGGCGAGAAAGTGCTGAGTCTGTAAGCACAAAATGCAATCCAATAAAAAGGCCGCTGTTGCGGCCTTTTTTATTTCTGCACATTTTATTGCGACACAATTTATTTCAGCACAAGAACAATCAAACGATTTTCTTCATCGCCGTCATGTAGCCGCGCAGGGTTTTACCAACGATCTCGACCGGATGTTTACGAATTTCTTCGTTCACTTCGATCAGTTCGCGGTTGTCGACGCTGTTGTCTTTCACGTTCAGGCCACGACCGATAATGTCGGTGCTGACTTTGCTCATGAAATCTTTCAGCAGCGGGCGGCATGCCTGATCGAACAAGTAGCAGCCGTACTCCGCGGTGTCGGAAATAACCACGTTCATTTCGTACAGTTTTTTGCGCGCGATCAGATTCGAAATCAACGGTGTTTCGTGCAGCGATTCGTAGTACGCGCTTTCCGCGAGCATGCCCGCTTCGGTCATCGTTTCGAACGCGAGTTCGACGCCGGCTTTGACCATGGCGATCATCAGAATGCCTTTATCGAAGAAATCCTGTTCGCTGATATTTGCTTTTGCATCGGCGGGAGTTTTTTCGAACGCGGTTTCAAGCGTTTGTGCGCGCCAAGTCAACAGGTTGTCATCGTTGTTGGCCCAATCCTTCATCATCGTGCGCGAGAATTCGCCCGACAGAATGTCGTCCTGATGTTTTTGATACAGCGGACGCATGATGGTTTTCAGTTCTTCAGCGATTTCGAACGCTTTGAGTTTTGCCGGATTGCTCAGGCGATCCATCATGTTAGTGATGCCGCCGTGTTTCAGTGCTTCGGTGATGGTTTCCCAGCCGTACTGAACGAGTTTCGATGCGTAGCCGGGTTCGATGCCTTCGGCGACCATTTTTTCGAAGCACAGAATCGAACCGGTTTGTTGCATACCACAGAGAATGGTTTGCTCGCCCATCAAGTCCGATTTCACTTCGGCGACGAACGACGATTGCAATACGCCCGCGCGATGACCGCCGGTTGCTGCCGCATACGCTTTCGCGATTTCGAGGCCATTGCCGTTCGGATCGTTTTCGCCATGCACCGCGATCAGCGTCGGTACGCCGAAACCGCGCACGTATTCAGCGCGTACTTCGGTGCCTGGGCATTTCGGTGCAACCATCACGACGGTGAGATCTTTGCGAATCTGCATGCCTTCTTCGACGATGTTGAAGCCGTGCGAGTACGCGAGTGCAGCACCTTGCTTCATCAGCGGCATGACCTGGCTGACGACCGACGTGTGTTGCTTGTCGGGGGTGAGGTTGCACACCAGATCGGCAGTTGGAATCAATTGTTCGTAAGTGCCAACGTTGAAGCCATTCTCGCTGGCGTTTTTCCATGATTGACGTTTCTGTGCAATCGCATCGGCGCGGAGCGCGTAAGAAATGTCGAGGCCGGAGTCGCGCATGTTGAGGCCCTGGTTAAGACCTTGCGCGCCGCAACCGACGATGACCACTTTTTTGCCCTTCAGGTAGTCGCAGCCGTTGGCGAACTCATCGCGCGCCATGAAGCGGCATTGGCCAAGCTCTTCGATCTGACGGCGGAATGGCAGGCTGTTGAAGTAGTTCTGACCCATGGTGAAACTCCTTTGCTGATAATAGAGCCGAGCTGCGGCTGAAACAGGTGGACAAAAATACGCCAATCTTATCGTTGCGTAAAATGATATATTCGCGACACAGTGTTGCGAATTTCGCAACAAGTCTTAGCTCATCAAGTCGAGGTGGGAATGGATACGCGTGAGCTGGAGCTATTTGTAGTGCTGGCCGAGACGTTGCACTTTGGTCAAGCCGCCGAGCGCATGCATCTGAGTTCATCCGCGATCAGTCGCACTATAAAGAGGATGGAGGATGAGGTCGGGCAGCGCCTGCTCGAGCGCGACAAGCGCAGCGTGCGACTAACGACGGCAGGGGGAGCGTTATTGCAATACGCACAGCAGCAGCTGGCGGAGTGGCATGGATTCGTGGACAGTTTGCAGCCGCACTATCAGTCGCTGCACGGCGAAATCAGCCTCTATTGTTCGGTGACGGCGGCGTACAGTTTTCTCGCGCGATTGTTGTCGAATTTTCGTAATCGCTATCCGGCGATCGAATTGAAGTTGCACACCGGCGATCAGGCCGATGCGATTGAGCGTGTGCTTAATAGCGATGAAGATCTTGCGATCGCCGCTTTGCCTGAAAAACTGCCGAAGAAGCTGCGTGCGCAAACGCTCGCCCATTCACCGCTGGTGTTTATTGCGCCTGCCTTTGCTTGCGCCGTGCGCGATCAGGTCAATGTTGAAGCGCCGGACTGGTCGCAATTGCCATTGATTGTGTCGGAGCGCGGTTTGGCGCGGTTGCGTGTCGACGCCTGGTATCGCAATCACGGCATCAAGCCGAATATTTATGCGCAGGTCAGTGGGCATGAGGCGATTGTTTCGATGGTCGGGCTTGGGCTCGGCGTCGGTGTTGTGCCCGAGCTGGTGCTGGCGAATAGCCCGCAGCGCGACATTATCGGCACCATCGATGCGCAACCTGCGCTTGCGCCGTTTGTCGTGGGACTCTGTACAACCGCGCAGCGTTTGGAGAATCCGCTGGTCAAAGCGTTCTGGGATACCGCGCGCGCTTCATACCCCGGCGAGTTTTAAACTATGATGCCGCCTCACATTTAGGACGAAACCATGAGCGACGATCAGAATAAGCCGCAAGAGCCGATTCATTACGAAACCCTGCTGCCCGTGGCAGAGCACGAAGAAGAAATCTCGGTGGATGGTCGTAAGGAGCGGCGTCGGGGCATTTATTTGCTGCCAAATCTGTTCACTACCGGCGCCTTGTTTTCCGGGTTCTATGCAATCGTGTCCGGCATGCACGGCAAATTCGAAATCGCTGCGATCGCGATTTTTGTCGCGATGATTTTCGACGGCCTCGACGGCCGCGTCGCTCGTCTCACCAATACCCAAAGTAAGTTCGGGGCCGAATACGACAGTTTGTCGGACATGGTTTCGTTCGGCGTCGCGCCTGCATTGGTGATGTTCAGTTGGGCTCTGCACGATCTGGGCAAATTCGGCTGGGCGGTTGCGTTCATCTATGTGGCGTGTGCCGCATTGCGGCTGGCGCGCTTCAACACGCAAATCGATACGCAGGATAAAAATTATTTCTCGGGATTGGCGAGCCCGGCGGCGGCGGCGGTTGTCGCAGCCACTGTTTGGGTCAGTGCGGAAGAAGGATGGGTGGATACGCAGTTGCCCGTAGCGCTGATGCTCTTCAGCGCGATCCTGACTGCGGTGGTTGGGTTTCTGATGATTTCGAGCATTAAATATCACAGCTTTAAAGGGCTCGATTTGCGTGGTCGCGTGCCGTTCGTGGTGATGCTTTTAGTCGTCGTCGGCTTCGGTATTTTCATGGTTGGTCAGGAAAGAGCGCTGCTATTTGGATTTTTGTTGTACGCCGCCTCTGGCCCCATAGCGATCTTTTACAGAAAAGTGAGAAATTGACGCGAGGCATTCTGTTAGCGTCGGTGTCTGACTTCTTGATCTAGCGCCGCGAGGAAAGCTGTCGTGTTCATTCGTCGACCCACCGATATTCTGCCTTCTGAAATAACGCCTGAATCGATTTATTTGCGCCGCCGCGAATTCATGTCAGGCGCGGCGCTCGCTGCGGTTGCGAGTTCGTTGCCGCAGTCGCTTTTCGCCGACGATTCTCAATCCAATCTCAAACCGCTCGATTATCGCAAGGCTGCCACTAGTAATATTGCTGGCGCATACACCAATGAAATGCTGACGCCTTTCCCAGACGTGACGCATTACAACAACTTCTATGAGTTCGGCACGGATAAGAGTGATCCTGCCGAGCACGCGGGCGCTATGAAAACTGCGCCGTGGAGCGTAGCGATCGAGGGTGAAGTCGAAAAACCTGGCATCTATGCGCTGGAAGATTTATTACGCGGTGTCGATCTCGAAGAGCGTATTTATCGATTGCGCTGCGTCGAAGCTTGGTCGATGGTCGTGCCGTGGATCGGTTTTCCGTTATCGGCTTTATTAAAACAATTCAATCCGACATCGCGCGCAAAGTATGTTGCGTTCACGACATTGCATGCGCCTGAACAAATGCGTGGCCAGCGTTCGCGTACGGGATTAATCGATTGGCCGTATATCGAGGGATTGCGAATGGATGAGGCAATGCATCCGCTGACGATTTTAAGTGTTGGTTTGTATGGTCGCGTTCTACCAAATCAAAATGGCGCGCCGATTCGTTTGGTTGTGCCGTGGAAATATGGATTCAAAAGCATTAAATCGATCGTAAAAATTCGATTGCAGGAAACTCAGCCTAAAACATCGTGGAATTTGCTTGCGGCGAACGAATATGGTTTTTATTCGAATGTAAATCCCAGTGTCGATCATCCGCGCTGGAGTCAGAAATATGAAAGGCGCTTGCCGAGCACGTTGTTCTCGCCGAACAGAATTCCTACGCAAATGTTCAATGGTTACGCCGATCTGGTAGCCAACCTATACAGCGGTATGAATCTGCGCAGGTATTACTGAGTGCTCGTTTTCATCAAGGCGTGTATTTGGGTTGCATCGCTGACGCCATTGAGTTGGTTGATTTATCTCGGCTTGAATAATGAGCTCGGGCCCGATCCTGGAAAGGCGCTTGTCGATGGGCTTGGATTATGGGCGCTACGTTTATTGTTGATTACGTTATTGCTTCGCCCGCTGCGTGAAATAACCGGCAATAATATTTTTCTTCGTGTGCGCCGTCTTGTCGGTTTGTTCTGCTGGTTTTATGCAACCTTGCATTTTGCAGGCGCGCTCTTCTATGTAATCGGCTTTTCCTCCGCTGAGTTGCTGAAGGCGCTCAATGAGCGCACGTATATCATTCTCGGGTTGTTGGCTTGGTTGCTATTGCTGCCGCTCGCGATTACTTCGAATCGCTGGTCGCAGCGAAAATTAGGTCGGCGTTGGGTATCGCTGCATCGATTGATTTATCCCGCTGCAATTCTTGTATGTCTTCATTTTATTTGGCTGGTGCGATCGGATTATTGGCAGCCAGTGCTGTATTCGATACTTATGGTTGCGCTGCTATCGTGGCGGATACCGAAGCTTCGCCTGCAATTGGTTAAATTCACATCGATTCGCGAATAGAAAATAATCGTTTTGTTCTATTTATCGGCGATTCCAAAATATTTTCACGCATTCGTTGACATCACTTTTTCGCTACCTATAATTCGCCGGCCTTCAGCGCAGCGGTAAGCAAAAATATCGGCGCGCTGAAGGGTACCAAGCGAGTTTTGAAGAAGTGATAAAAAGCGCTTGCGAAGAAAGATTA
>CAMLJR010000163.1 GCA_946480345.1 uncultured Spongiibacteraceae bacterium | reverse complement strand
CGGGATTAGGTGGCTTCGATCAAGCGGGCTGCGCGAAAAGGCGGCCCACATTCAGCTTCGAACCTTTCAGCCCTCCACGGGTTCTGTGATCCCCATCGCACGCGCAAAAGTATTTTTATCTCAGATTCGCGATCTCACCTGGCGGGACTGCAATTCGACTTCTAGGCTCACCTCGCCGAACAATTTTGGTCGCCGGTTAACCAAAGCCGACACCTAGTTTTCCTTTGAGGTTGCCCGTCATGTTTGCCAAGTCTTCGAAACCCGATACCGTCACGCTGACCGTTGTGATGTTTGCGCTCGGCACGCTGCTGACCGCTACTTTGAACGTGATGCTGGGTTGAATCACCGGCTTGCCGGAATCGCTTCCCAATCGGTGATGACACCCGCGAGTGGAATATCCCACGGCTCGCACGGCAATTCCTCAACCTCCTGACAGTGATGCGCGAGTCCGATCAGTAACGGTTTGCGATTCGCTGTGCGTCGCGCGAACGTGCGATCGTAAAAACCTCCACCCATTCCCAGACGACCGCCGTGTCGATCGAAGCCGACCAACGGCAGACAAATTACATCCAAATCGCCAATAGCTACTGCGACCCGCTGTACCGGCTCCGGAATGCCGAAGCGATTGCGTCGCATCGCGGTGTTCTTTTTGTATTCGACAAACTGCATTCGAAATCCCGATCGCAAACGCGGCAAAAAGACCTTTTTGTTTTTGCGGAACGCGTAATGCATCAGCGGGCGCGGATCGATCTCGCCATCGGCCGGCCAGTACAGCGCGATATGTTGCGCGCGAACGAACCACGGCTGGCGCGCCGCGATGATGGCCAGACGCAACGCCGCCCGGCGCTGTGCGGTCGACGATAAAGCACGTCGACGCGCGCGTAATTCGCGGCGCAGAGAGAGTTTGGCAGATGTGATTGTCGAGCTAGGAATTTGGAGAAGCCCCGAGATACCGCTGGCGGCGTGGCCCTTGAACCCAGAGGTTCAAGGTGGCGGCTACTGTGATGTTTCAGGCTTTCCGTCGGGCGGACATGCACACCAACACCAACGAGGAGCCCCCAGTTTGTTGCTTATCGGCTCAGGGGTCTTAGCCACCTGGCGCATACCTCAGGAAGCTGGATTATACCCGCAGCCTTCCGCGATCAGCCAATTTCCAATTGTCGAAAACGCTGCAATGCGTCATCAATTTTTTCGCCGAGCTTCTTTAATTGCTCGATCTCAACCGCTGGCGCTTCGACTACAGCCGGCTCTTTATTGAGCAATTCATACGCGGTATTCAGCGCGACCATCATCGCGATGCGTTCGAGCCCGATCACTTTGCCGCTGTCGCGCACCTTGCGCATCTGCTTGTCGAGATGACGCGCGGCATCGATCAGGCCCTTCTCCTGCTCGGGCGGGCACGCGACCTGATAGTCCTTATCGAGAATCTTTACGGTGACGGTATTAGCGCTCATCGGTGGCCCCTTCAGGTTTCCTGCTCAAGCGCTTTCAGGCGGATGATCATTGCTTCGACTTTGCTGCGTGCGATTTCGGTTTTCTGAATCAGTTGCTCGCGCTCCTGCTGCCAACTCTGCGCGGTATTTTTTAATACACGATTTTCGCGATCGAGCTGTTCGCACAGCTGGATAAGATCGTTGATCTTACGCTCCAACAATTTGAGTTGTTGAGATTCCATGGCGATCCGAGGGGGAAGTTGGCGAGATGGGCCTACTATAGATGTCGCCCGAAACTCGGTCAACGCAACAAAATCGGCGAAATTTCAATGATCTGTTGCCATTAGTTGAACACGTGCGCAGATTCGCCCGCGTCGCGTTTTGATTCGATCGGCGCTACCATGGGCCGCCCAGCGGAGAACCACTCTGTATGCCAGCTACTGATCCTCTCGATTTCGCACAGTTCAGCGAATTGCTGCACGACCTCGGCGCACTGCAAGGCGCCGCCGAACTGCACGGCTTTCTCGTCGGCCAGCTCGCTGCCGGCAAACGTCTGAGCCGCAGCGAGTGGCTGCGCGCCGCCAATGAAGAAGCCGATTTAAGCGAAAGTCCCGATGAAGTCGCCGGCGACCAATTGCAGCAGATGTACACCAGCACGCTCGCGACGCTGCAACGCGGCGAACTCGAATTCCAACTGCTGTTACCTGAAGACGAAAGCCCGCTGATCGATCGCGTCGAAAACCTCGGCCAGTGGTGCCAGGGTTTTCTGACCGGCTTCGGCCTGGCCGGTAGTAAATTGAAGATCGATGAAGAACTCGCCGAAGCATTGCGCGATTTATCGACAATCGCGCAAGTCGGCGCTAGCGATGATGAAGCCGCGCTCGACAGCAGCGAAAACGATTTGTTTTCGATCAGCGAATACGTACGTCTGACCGCGACCGAAATTTTCTGGAAACACAACAACGACACCCCCGCCATCGCGCCGCAAAAAACCGCTACACCTGCCGGATTGTTCCAGCGCAATAAGTTGCATTGAGCCTGGAGCGTCGGCCGCATTGCGCGTGATAAGCTCGCCCGCATCCCAGTTAGCCAGCGCAGAACCATGACCGCACCGATCAGTCAGCAGGAATTTGCCCGCCGTCGCCGCGATTTGATGGCGCAGATGGAACCGAACAGCATCGCCATCGTGCCCGCCGCGCGCGAAAAAATTCGCAATCGCGATGTTGAATATCCGTTTCGCCAGGACAGCGATTTTTATTATCTGACCGGTTTTCCCGAACCCGACGCGGTGCTGGTGTTACTGCCGGGCCGCGAGCACGGCGAGTTCGTTTTGTTCTGCCGCGAACGCGACCCGACCATGGAATTGTGGAACGGCTATCGCGCCGGCCCTGAAGGTGCGTGCGAACGCTACGGCGCCGACGATGCGTTTCCGGTCGGCGATATGGACGACATTCTGCCGGGGCTGATCGAAGGCCGCGATCGTGTGTATTACGCGATGGGCCGCAATGCCGATTTCGATCGCCGCGTGATGCAATGGATCAACGTGATCCGCTCGAAGGTGCGCGCCGGCGCGCACCCGCCCGGTGAATTTCTCGATCTCGATCATCTGCTGCACGATCTGCGTTTATTCAAAAGCGCGGCGGAAATTCGCCTGATGCGCGAAGCCGGACAAATCTCCGCACGCGCCCATTGCCGCGCAATGCAATTCTGCGAACCCGGCCAATACGAATATCAGCTCGAAGCGGAAATCCTGCACGAATTCGCGCGCGGCGGCGCACGCCATACCGCATACGGTTCGATTGTCGGCGCCGGCGCGAATGGCTGCATCCTGCATTACCGCGAAAACGACGCGCAGATTCGCAGCGGCGATCTGGTGCTGATCGACGCTGGCTGCGAGCTGGAGCATTACGCCTCCGACATCACGCGCACGTTCCCCGCCAACGGCAAATTCACTAAAGAGCAACAGGCGCTGTACGAATTGACGCTGGCAGCGCAGCTCGCCGCGATCGACACGATCAAAGCTGGCGCGCACTGGAACGAACCGCACGACGCGACGGTGCGCGTGATCGCGCAGGGGTTGATCGATCTCGGCCTGCTCAGCGGCGACTTGCAGGAAGTGATCGAGAACGAATCGTACAAGGCGTTTTATATGCACCGCGCCGGTCACTGGCTCGGCATGGATGTGCACGATGTTGGCGATTACAAAGTCGGCGGCGACTGGCGCGTGCTCGAACCCGGCATGGCGATGACAGTCGAGCCCGGCATTTATGTCTCGCCGCACAACACCGAAGTCGCGCGCAAATGGCGCGGCATCGGTATCCGTATCGAAGACGATGTGGTGATCACCAAAAAAGGCTGCGAAGTGCTGACCGGCGATGTGCCGAAAAGCGTGCGCGATATCGAAAAACTGATGCGTGGCAGCCGCGCGGCATGAGTGAGGGCCCGAGCGCATCGCGTCCCGATTACGATGTCGTCATTGCCGGCGGCGGCATGGTCGGCATCAGCTTCGCGCTCGCGCTGAATCATTTATCGCAGGGCGCTTTACGCATTCTCGTCGCCGAAAGTTTTCCGGTTCCCGCCAGCACGCAATCGCCGCCCGCCTACCGTCCCAGTTTCGACGCCCGTGCGACCGCGCTGGCGTACGGCAGCCGCTGCATTTTCGAAAACCTGCAAATCTGGAATGCGCTCGCGCAGCACATCACCGCGATCACCGATATTCACGTTTCGGAACGTCAGCGCTTCGGCAGCACCACTCTGCACGCATTGCAGCGCGGCTGGCCGGCGCTCGGTTATGTGGTCGAAAACGCCTGGCTCGGCAATGTGCTGCTCGATGAGTTGCGCAAGCACGGCGCCATCGAATGGATGAATCCCGCGCACGTGATCGACTGCGTCCCCGGCGAACACGTCGCCACGGTGACGATCGACCACGGCGGTACGCTGAAGAAAATCACCGCCGGCCTGCTCGCGATCGCCGACGGCGCGCAATCGGGCCTGCGCGAAAAATTGCACATCGGCGCGCGCACGGTCGAATACGACAAGCAGGCGATTATCGCGAATGTCTGTTGCAGCCAACCGCACAGCGGCTGGGCGTACGAACGGTTTACCGATTGGGGCCCGATGGCGTTATTGCCACGCGATGCCGCGCCCGCTGATCCCGGTATTAACGGCGGAGGGCCTCACGCCGGCGCGCCGCGCATGGCGCTGGTCTGGACCATGGACGACGCGCGCGCCGAGCAATTGCTCGCGCTCGACGATGCGGCGTTTCTCACGACATTGCAGCAGCGCTTCGGCGACCGGCAGGGGCGCTTCACGCATATCGGCCAGCGCTATCACTACGCATTGAAGATGGTCACTGCCGACGAACAGATTCGCCGCCAGATCGCGGTGATCGGCAATGCCGCGCACAGCCTGCATCCGGTGGCCGGCCAGGGTTTCAATCTGGCGTTGCGCGATGTGCAGCGGCTAGCGGAAATCGTCGCGGCGGCATTTGCGAACAACGAGGCAATCGGCGAACTGGCCGTGCTGCGCCGCTACGAAGAAATGCAATCCGGCGACCAGGCGCGCACGCTGCTGTTTTCCGATCGGCTCACCGATGTCTTCGAACGGCCCGGTCTGGTAATCGGCGGTTTACGCCACATGGGCCTGCTCGCGCTCGATCTGAATATCGAGCTGAAAAACCGCTTCGTCGATCACACCGCCGGCTTTCATGCCGGCGCCGCCCTGGGCCAGAACAATATGGGCCGGCACGACATGGAGAATGGCGCCCGATGATCGCGCAGACATTCGATATCGCCATCGTCGGCGCGGGGCTGGCCGGCACCGCGCTCGCAGCGGCGCTCGGTGGCAGTTCGTTGCGGGTTGCGCTGATCGAAGCGCAGCCGCTGTCGTTACAGTGGCCCGCGCTAACCAACGATGTGCATGGCTTCGACGCCCGCGTCAGCGCCCTGACTGCCGCATCGCAACGCTGGCTCGATCAGCTAGGCGCGTGGGAATTGGTCGCAGCGCAGCGCTTTTCGCCGTATCAGCATATGCACGTGTGGGACGGCGACGGTACCGGTTCGATTCATTTTGATGCCGCCGAAGTGAATCGGCCCGCGCTCGGTCATATCGTCGAAAACAATCTGCTGCAAACAGCGTTGTTGCAGTGTCTGAACCGCCATCACAACGTCCAGATTTTTAGCCCGGCATCCGTGACAGATTTCGTGCGCGGCGGCGATCACATCGAACTGCAGCTGCACAATCAGACACGGCTGCGCACGTCGCTGCTGATCGGTGCCGACGGCGCCACCTCGCGCGTCCGCGACTGGGCCGGTATCGGCCTGCGCGAACACGATTACGGCCACACCGCGCTGGTCGCGACGGT
>CAMLJR010000162.1 GCA_946480345.1 uncultured Spongiibacteraceae bacterium | reverse complement strand
AGGAGCGGACCGACGATCGCGCGCGTCAATGTCTGGAATGGATTGCCGCGCGTACGCAAACTCGCCTCGGGATATGCGGTAATTAATTGTTTCATTACGCGGCAGCGCTTCGATAAATGCGCGCACGCGTCTTGCCAGTATTCCGGTGTCATGCAATTGGCCTGGGTTGATCTTCGGGCAATGGAATGAATTCGGTTTCGCCGGGCACGGGTGTGAAATTCTGGTTATGCCAATCGCGTTTTGCCTGCTCGATGCGTTCGGGGCGCGACGAGGCGAAATTCCAATACATGTGACGGTAAGCATCAAGCGGCGCGCCACCGACAATAACGAAGCGAGCGTTAGTCTGCGCGTCGACATGCGTCATATCATCATCGAGCACGATAAATTGCAGCGGCTGTACCGCTTCTCCGTTCAGCGCTAAATCGCCCTCGATGCAGTACAGAGCGCGCTCGGGCGCGGCAGGTAAATTAATTATCGCGCCGGCTTTCGCATCGATATCGAGATACAACGTTTCGACAAATGTTTTTACCGGCGATGTGAAGCCATATGCGCTGCCAATCAATACGCGGGCGTGGAAACCCTCGCCGTGGAATTGCGGAATCGCACTCGCCGGCGTGTGCGTAAACGCGGGCTCGCATTCTTCATCGGCGAGCGGCAGTGCCGTCCACAATTGCAAACCGTGAATGCGATACGGCGCATTGCGCAAATCGTCCGGGCCGCGCTCCGAATGCACGATGCCACGGCCAGCCGTCATCCAGTTGATTGCGCCCGGCTCGATACGCTGTTCACTGCCCAAACTATCGCGATGCATCATCGCGCCTTCGAATAAATACGTGACCGTGGCGAGACCGATATGCGGATGCGGACGCACGTCGAAATTGTCGGTCGGTTTTCGAATGACCGGCCCCATGTGATCGAAGAAAATAAACGGGCCAACAGAACGCTGTATTGCTGCCGGCAACAAGCGACGCACGACGAAGCCTCCGCCCAGATCTTTTTCATGCGATTTAACACGCTTGAGTAACGCCATCGTTTTCTCCCGCTATTCATTCATCGGCTGGCTTCTGCACCCTAACTCTACAGAATGCATCGCGACCGTCGCCAGCTTAAGATTCGTTAATACATAACCTTACGTATTGCTTAGTGCTAAGGAAATGGGTGACGCTACGCATCCGCTTTAACTGATAACTCGATAATTCAGCGCTAGTGAGGTTGTATGGCTACCGGTAATGCGAAACAGCAAGAGCAGAACACGACTCCGAAACCCGCCAAGGTGATACCGGTCGATACTTCGATCGAGTTGCCGCAACCGACGCGCAGCCTGGAGCAGGTCAAGGCCGATCTCGACCGCGCCGGCTTCGCGATTCTCGAAGGCGTGCTGACCGATGCTGAGTCGCGCGAAGTGCGCGACATCGTCGACAGCGAAATTCGCCGCGAAGAGGCGCTGGATGAAAATACCGTGCGCCGTTTTTACACTGATCCCGATGCCAAGAATCGCCGTCTAAGTCGCTTGCCGAATCGGCACAAATGGCTGCGCGATCTTCTTGAACATCCTGTTGCGCTCGAAATGACCCGCCATATTCTCGGTCCACAATTGTTCGACGAATCCTATCTCGTGCATTCGTACGGCGCGAATATCACGCGACCCGGCAGCGCACAGCAATTCATTCATCGCGACCGCGGTGTCGCACAGCCGTTCATCGATGGCGCGTTGCAGTCGCGCTTTATTTGGTGCCTCGACGATTTCACCGCCGAGAACGGCGCCACGCGGATGGTGCCGGGCAGTCATAAATGGGGCCACGCTATCGATATGACCGGCCAGAGTTTTTATGAATCGGTTGCCGCTGAAGCGCCGCGCGGCTCGCTGATTATTTACACCGACATGGTGCTGCACGGCACCGGTGCCAATGTTTCCGCCGACAAAGAGCGCGCCGGCGTCATCGTCGGCTACTGCCCGCCATGGTGCCGGCCGATGATTAATTTCCCGCTCGTGCTCGATCCCGCCGCGCTGAAGGATTCGTCGGTGACGTTGCGGCAGTTGCTCGGCTATAGCTCGGTATCGATCGGCTTCGATGAACAGTGGGAGAGTGCATCCGACGAATTGCGTGCGCTGAACGTGCCGGTAACGATGCAGTGGTAATGAGTTTCTCTACAGTATTTTTAATCCATTAATTCCAAAAGGAAAAAGCAATGAATCATTTTGGCTTCACCAAGTTGTTGGTTAACGATTTGGAAAAATCCGCGACGTTTTACAAAGACGTGTGCGGATTGACCGAGCTGGCTCACGTCGATGCTGAAATCACCGGGCGGAAAATTAAAGAAATTATGTTCAACGCCACAGCACCCGGCGGGTCGACGTTTGTATTGGTGAAATTTCTCGATACCACCAAATCGTTTAGCGATGAAGTGATTATCGGTTTCATCACCGACGATCTTGAAGCCTTCGTTGAGCGCACCAAAAAGGCGGGCGGTAAAGTCGCCGAAGAAATTCAAAGCCAGCCCGAACACGGCGTAAAAGTCGCATTTGTGACCGACATCGAAGGGCATTTGATCGAAGTGGTCGAACTGCTTAATCAATAATTACCGCCTCAATTCTCGCACTCGATTGCCGAGTGCGAGAACGTCTTACTCAAGCGTTTTACTCTTCCAGCAGACTACGTAGCATCCATGCAGTTTTTTCGTGGACGTCCAATCGTTGCGTCAGCAAATCCGCTGTTGGCTGATCATTGGCTTTATCGACCAGCTCGAATAACTTACGCCCGGTACGCGCCGTAGCCTCTTGCGCCGACACTAAATGTCGCACCATATCAAGCGCTTTCGGCGTGCCTTCTACCTCTTTGATCGATGCAAGCTTAACGAATTCCTTATAGGTGCCGGGGGCGGGAAACCCCAACGCGCGGATACGCTCTGCGATCAAATCGAGCGCAGTCCACTGTTCTGTGTATTGCTGCATGAACATTAAATGCAGCGTGTTGAACATCGGCCCCTTTACGTTCCAGTGGAAATTATGCGTCATCAAATACAGCGTGTAGCTGTCGGCGAGCAGGCGCGATAAACCGCCGGCGATTTGTTCGCGCAATTCCGCCGAGATACCGATATCGATCGCGACGCTACCGGTACCTTCCTGATTCGTATCTTTTTTCTTTTTGGCTTTCATGGTTGCCTCCGCCGTTAATAAATTCAATCTACGAAAATAAATCTCAATCTATGAGAACAGCTTTTCAACGAGCTTATGAGAAGTTCAAAGATACCGCTTTTGGCAGCGCTCGCAAAAAAAACTTTGCCGCGAGCCGCGTCCGAGCTTGGCCTTAATAAATGGAATATCGCAGCGCGGACATATCGATTGGCGATGAGCGAGCCAATGCTGGCGCAACACGAAGGCTTTTTTCCATGCGAGAAATTCGAACGCATAGACAGGAACCTGCTTTACCAACTCGCGCAATTTTGCGGCTGGCAACGCGCCGATTTTCGACAGTGGATGTACACGAATCCGGAACAGCACTTCGTTTTTAAAAATATTGCCGGCACCCGCGAAAATGGTTTGATCGAGTATCACATCGCACGCGAGCGCCTCTGGAATTGCGCGTAATTTTTTCAGCGCCTGCTTCGGATTCCATTGATCCGACATAACATCCACGCTCCAGTCGTAACGCGCATCCAGCGGTTCGTCGATATATTGCACCGAGCAGCTGTAAAAATTTAATTCGCCATTATCGAATCCGAGACTCAATCGTGGCGCAGCATCTTTACGTTCGTTGACGCGGTAACTGCCGAATAATAGCAAGTGAATACGTACCGAAAACGTCGGCAGTTCAATCAGAAAATGCTTTCCCCAGCTGCGCAAGGCAACGATGGGTTGATCGTGCAGCCGCGTTAAATCGATTTTGCTATTACCTGCAACGCGACGAATGCGCTGACCGACGAACTGTTCCGCTTCTTCGCGCAAAATGACAATGCTCGGACCTTCAGGCATAACGACTTTCCCTGGCGAAATTTCTTCATCGACAGCGAAAAGTAGGCGGGAGTTCGGAGCCGTTCGATTTCGAATTTTCTCGCGCTTAATTTGCGAGCTGCCGATTTGCAGTATCGAACAGGGAATGAATCGATAACGACGCGGTCATTAGCAATAGGGATTAATCGAGAGGAGAGATCGAAATGGCGAACGAACGTATCCAAACGGGCGATTACAGTGGCAACGCCGCTGGCCGTGCCGGCAATGACAATGTGCGCGAACTCGATTTCGACGACGATGCACGCATACCTCCGCGCACTGGCGATCCCGCGACCGACGATGAGCGCGCAGTGCTTTCGCGCGAACGCGAACAGGCGGGCGGTTTGAGCGGCGGCGAAGTTCCCGATCGCGGCAGCCGAATTACCGACGACGACTTAAGCCCTGAAACACTGCTCGGCGAAGAAGAGGATTACGAAATTTATGCCGAGCAACGACCCGCCGATAAAAGCTTAAGCATCGTCGATGCAGCCGACATCGGCGGTGGCAGCGGCAAGGATGAGGCCGAGCTGGCGCAAGTAGAACACCCGACCCGGCATTGAAAATACGTCCTTATTTCTTGGTTACCGGCTCAACCGCGAGCGCTAATGCCTGCAGGAATGTTGCCTCCACCTGATCGCCGAGAGCGATCAATTTAAATTGTTGCGGATCGCGCACACGCAATTCGACGACGCGTTGCGGTCCGCGCAATACCACCACTTGGCGCGTAGGATCGAGGCCAACCACGTCGGCAACAATAACCACCTGCCGGCCCATTTGGCCTTGTGGCCGCTCGCCCGGCTTGGCATGCGCGCTTCCGCCCTGTTCGGTGCGCTGCACCACCAGACCTCCGCCTTTTTTCAACTCCAGCGTCAGCGCTTCGACAAATTCCATATTGACCTGATCGCCGACTTTCAATTGCGCAAAGTTTTTCACTTCCGGACCCGCCACGACGTCAACGACGTTGCCGAGCGGTCCCTTTAATTTTACGTTGCGCGTCTTCCCATCGATTTCAGTAATCGTGGCAAAAGTCCGCACGCTTTCGGCGACACTGACTTTTCCCGGCTGGCTTTCGGTGGCGATCGTCCCGACATCCGCGCTGACGATACCGGCAGCGGCAAACGCAAGCAGCAGCACTCCCAATGAATAACGCATGATTCTCTCCCGAACAGAAATAAGCGAATTCCGCCGCCCGATGACAACGGTGCGTCATGGTGGCGGGATTGAGCAGCCTTCGTCGATAGTGCTTTCGGCGTATATCGGATCGGAATTTTCAGGGAGAAGAATGACGGAAGACGAGGGCGGCCGCGTTAAAATTCCGGGCTAGCGGACTTCATTGCGTTGAGCGAGATACGATTTTTATGTCGAAGGAACAGCAACCGAACAATCCACTGCACGGCGTCACGCTGGAAGCCGTAGTCATCAAACTCGTGGATCATTACGGCTGGAGCGAGTTAGCCGACCGAATAAATATAAATTGCTTCAAGAAGGATCCCTCCGTGAAATCGAGTTTAAGTTTTCTACGGAAGACGCCGTGGGCTAGAGAGCAAGTGGAGCGTTTGTATGTCGCTACGAAATTTAAAAATCTGTGAAAGTATTTTCGCCATTTGCGCTTTAGGTTAAAGCGAGTTTCAAATCTTCGTCGCTAAATGAACACGTCGAGTTGCGCAGCCAAAAAAAACGACCGTAAGGCCGTTTCATTTTGGTTCGAGATTTCATTTCACGAATTTGAGACGAAATTTCAATGAAGGTGAGAATCGACAACGACATCAAATATCCAGATTGGCCACTTTCAACGCATTCTCTTCAATGAAGTCA
>CAMLJR010000161.1 GCA_946480345.1 uncultured Spongiibacteraceae bacterium | reverse complement strand
GCGGTTCGATGATTAGGCTCCCCCTATGAAATAGGGGGAGTGCCCGAAGGGCGAGGGGGTCGTTTTTAAGGGATGACCCCTCCGTCGCTGCGCGACACCTCCCCTATTGCATAGGGGAGGCCACCGGCTAACGATGCACGGAATATGTCCAAAACAATCGAACAACAACAAAAGCCAAGCGCTAGCCCGTCAGCAAGCACTTACCAGTCGCCGCTGCTTGGCTACGACGAAATGCTCGCCGACGACGGCAAAGTGCGCGAACACTGGCAACCGCTCGATCAGTTTTTGCAGACCTGCTCGGCATCGACGCTCGCCAGCCTGCGGCTGGAAACGCAGCGCCGGCTGAAGGAGCAGGGCGTCTACTACAACGTTTACGAAGACCCCGCCGGCAAGCATCGGCCGTGGCAGCTCGATCCGCTGCCGATGCTGCTGCCGCAGAACGAATGGCCCGATCTCGAAGCCGGTCTGCGTCAACGGGCGCATCTGTTCAGTCTCCTTCTCCAGGATTTATACGGCCCGCAACGCGCGTTGCGCGAGGGTCTGCTGCCGCACGAAATCGTGCTGCGCCATCCCGAATTTCTGCGTCCGGCGATGGTGCCGGCCGGCGCTGCGGTGCCGATGCCGCCGATGAGTTTGTACGCGGTCGATCTGGCGCGCGGGCCCGACGGCGAGTGGTGGGTGCTCAGCGATCGGACGCAGGGCCCGTCGGGTGCCGGCTATGTACTCGAAGCGCGCGCCGTCACCAAACGGGTGCTTGGCCAGAGTGTTAGCGCTTACTCGATCGCACCGCTCGCGCAGTTTTTCCATCATCTGAAACGCCATGTGTCGGCGCTGGCGCCGGATCAGCAGCGCGAGCCGACCATCGCCGTACTGTCGCCCGGCATCGGCAATGAAGTGTATTTCGAACATGCGTATCTCGCCGCGCAGCTCGGCATCACGCTGGTGCAGGGCAACGATCTGACGGTTCGCAACGGCACCGTTTATTTGCGCACGGTCGACGATCTACGCAAGGTCGATGTGCTGATCCGGCGAGTTGATTCGCGCTTTTGCGATCCGCTCAGTTTCCGCGCCGACTCGATGCTCGGCGTTCCCGGCCTGTTGCAGGCGCAGCAACTGGGGCGCGTCGGCATGGCCAATCCGCTCGGCTCAGGTGTGCTCGAATGCCCCGCGTTGCTGCCGTTCCTGCCGGTGCTGGCGCGGGCATGGCTCGGCGAAGAGCTGCTGCTGCCGAATGTCGCGACCTGGTGGTGCGGTCAAAAAGAAGAGCGCAAGTACGTCACCGAAAATCTTGAGGAGCTGGTGATCAAGCGCATCGACCAGCCCGGCAATGTGATCTTTGGCGATCAGCTCAGCCGCAAGGAATTGCAACAGCTTGGCGCGCAGATCAAAGCTGCGCCATGGGCGTATGTGGGGCAGCAGCACGTCAGTTTTTCCTCGGTGCCGACACTGGCCGATCAGGGCATCGTGCCGCGCCAGCTGGTGTTGCGTTCCTTCATCGCCGGCGATGGCCAGAATTACGATGTCATGCCGGGCGGGCTCAGCCGTGTCAGTGCGTCTGCCGAAGCGAGCATGATTTCGACTCAGGCCGGCGGCTGGAGCAAGGACACCTGGCTGCTGCGCAGCTCCGGCTCGATGCGCGACGTGCTGCGACTGCATCCGGTCGGTCAACGCCGGCAGCAGACCGCAGCGGCGCTGACCAGTCGCGCTGCCGAACATCTGTTCTGGGCGGCGAGTTATCTGGAGCGCAGCGAATCGCTATTGCGGATGATCAGTGCGTATCAAAAACGCTACGACGCGTGGCTCGATTACGGCTTCGAAGCCGACGAGCTGGCGCTGCGGCAGTGGCACCCGCTATTGCAGTTGTACATGCCCGGTGCATTGCCCGCCGACGTGCTGCCAGCGCCGAACACCTTGCGTAACGCGATGCTCTGCGCCAGCACCGGCACACTCGCGTACAACCTGCGGCGCGCGCTGGAAGGCATGTTCACGGTGCGCGATCTGTGGCCGGCGGATAGCTGGCGGGTGATCGAAGAGCTGGAAGAGTTGATTGTCGATGCCGAGCGTGACGGCGATGCGCTGCCGCTCGATCAGGCGGTGCAGCCGCTGCTGAACGCAATGCTCGCCTTTTGGGGTGCAAGTCAGGAGTCGCTTGCACTGACGCAGGGCGGACTCTGGCTCCATATCGGCCGCCGTCTGGAGCGCGTGCAAAACATGCTGCTGCTGGTCGGCAATCTGTGCCGGCAACTGGTTGTCGGCGAAGACGCGACGCTGACGCTCGAAACGTTGCTCGACGCGCACAGCTGCGTGGTCAGCCACCGCCGCCGCTACGGCACCGAACTGAATTTCCAAACCGTCTGGCAGCATTTGTTGCTCGAAAAAACCAACCCGCGTTCGCTGCTGCATCAGGTCGAGGAGTTGGAATCGCTTTTGCACTATTTGAATGCGAGCCCGCAATTCGGGCTCAGCGAACACGAAAAAATTCTGTTGTCGGTATCGACGCAACTGCGTTTGGCGGACCCGCGCGAATGGGCGCAGGGCGACACTGCGCGTTTGTTGTTGGCGCGGTTTCTCGGCGAACTCAACGGCCGTATTCGCCAGCTCGGCACCGAGCTCGACAATCATTATTTCCGGCACACGCTGCCGTTTACGCAATTCGCGCGTTGATCGCTTCACGAAACGAACGAAGCGAAACGAAACGAAAACAAAAAAGCTAAGCGATAGGAACGTCGCATCGTGAGTAATGCCGTTATGCCTGCGCGTAAGCGTCTTGAAGTGAAGCATGAGACCGCCTACCACTATCAACATCCGGTGGCGTTGGGCTATAGCCTGTCGTGGCTGACGCCGCGCCCGACCGACACACAGCTGTTGCTCGAACATCGCCTGCAAGTGCTGCCCAAACCGCGCTTTCAACACGAAGCCAGCGATGCGTTCGGCAACACCCAGCATTATTTCGAAGTGCAGAAATCGCATAGCGATCTGCGTATCTACAGCCACGCGATTGTCGAATGCGCCGCCGCGCCGGACGTGCTGGCATTAACCGAGCCTTGGGAAAACGCGTGCCCGGAGGGTATCGAAGGCGCTGCCGGTTCGCCGCCGGCGTGGGATTGCATCTACCCGACCGAGCTGGCACCGGAGCATCCCGATTACACCGCGTATGCGCGCGCTGTCTTCACACCGGCACGGCCGTTGGGCGAAGCGCTGCTCGCGTTCATTCACCAATTGCACATCGATTTCACGTATCTACCCGGTTCGACCGATGTCGACACGCCGCTCGCGCAGGTCTGGGAAAGCCGCGCCGGCGTCTGCCAGGACTTCGCGCATTTCGCGATTGCGGCGCTGCGCGGACTTGGCCTCGCGGTCGCCTATGTCAGCGGGTATCTGCTGACGTATCCGCGCGCCGGCGAGGAGCGGCGCATCGGCGTCGATGCATCGCATGCGTGGTTCGCGGTGTGGGCCGGCGAACATGGCTGGATTCATCTCGATCCGACCAACGATTCAATCGTCGGCGACGAATACATCGTGCTGGCGATGGGTCGCGATTACGCCGATACGCCGCCGGTGAAAGGGGTCTGTTTCGGCGGCGGCGCGCACAAGCTCAGTGTTGGCGTCACCGTCACCGATCTGACCGACAACGATATTCAGCAGCAGACTCAATTGCAGATTGGCGAGCCCGCAGAAATGCCGATCGATAACTCCAAACAAGAGAGCGGCGATGATGCCGCCACGGCATAGAGAAACCGCATGAGCATTAATTGGCAGCAGTACGAAGCGACCGGTCTGTTCGACGAAATGATCGATCAGCACGGCCAGCCGCGGCCGGTAGCGAAGGCGCTGGCGAAATATCTCGAAACGCTGGAAAGCGATGAGCTTGAACGTTTGCAAGCGAGCGCCGATCTCACGATCAAAGAAATGGGCATCACCTTCACCGTATACAACGAAGGCGGCGGCTCGATCGATCGGCAATGGCCGTTCGACATCATTCCGCGTGTGATGCCGAAAAAAGAATGGGATGTCATCGATGCCGGTTTGAAGCAGCGCGTGCGCGCGCTGAATATGTTCATCGACGATCTTTATCACGATCAGAAAATTATTAAAGACAAAATTTTTCCGGGCGAGCTGCTGCATAAATCGAAAAATTTTCGGAAGCAGTGCGTCGGCATGAATCCGAAATTCGGTGTGTGGGCGCATATCTGCGGCTCCGATCTGGTGCGCCACAGTGACGGGCAGATGTACGTGCTAGAAGATAATTTGCGCGTGCCGTCGGGGGTGTCGTATCTGCTTGAAAATCGCCAGGTGATAAAACGCGTATTCGCGGATTTGTTCGGCGATTATTCGATTCTTCCGGTCGACGATTACCCCTCGCAATTATTCGACATGCTCGCCGCACTATCGCCGCGCCCGGCCGATTATCCGCAAGTCGTCGTAATGACGCCGGGCATTTACAACTCGGCTTACTTCGAACATTCCTATCTCGCTCAGCAAATGGGTTGCGAATTAGTCGAAGGGCGCGATCTTGTCGTCGGCGACGACGATTGCGTTTACATGAAAACGATTCAGGGCCTCGCGCGCGTCGATGTGATTTATCGCCGCGTCGACGATTTGTTTCTCGACCCCGAAGTTTTCGAACCCGATTCCGCACTCGGCGTGCGCGGTTTGATGCGCGCGTGGACCAAAGGCAATGTCGCGCTCGCGAATGCGCCCGGCGCCGGCGTTGCCGACGACAAAGTGGTGTATGCGTTCGTGCCCGACATGATTCGTTATTACCTGAGCGAAGAAGCGATCATTCCGAACGTGCCGACGTATTTGTGCATGAAGGACGATGAATGCAAATACGTGCTCGATCATCTCGAAGATCTGGTGGTGAAACCCGCGAACGAGTCGGGCGGTTACGGCATGCTGGTTGGGCCAGCGAGCACGAAAGCCGAGCGCGAAAAATTCGCCGAATTAATCAAAGGCGACCCGCGCAATTACATCGCGCAACCGACATTGAAATTGAGCACGGTGCCGACCTTGATCGAAGGCAAACTCGAACCACGCCATGTCGACATGCGCCCGTTCGTATTGTCGAGCGACCAGATCAGCGTCACCACCGGTGGTCTTACGCGTGTCGCATTACGGCGCGGCTCGCTGGTAGTGAATTCATCGCAGGGCGGCGGCTCGAAAGACACCTGGATTATTGACGAGGGCAACTAACATGCTCGCACGCGTAGCGGAAAACATTTACTGGATGACGCGTTATCTCGAACGCGCCGAAGACATGGCGCGACTGATCAGCGTTACCGCAAATTTAACGCTCGATTTGCCGAAAGGGTTAACACCGATGTGGCGGCAATTAATTGCGATCACCGGCGCCGAAGCGAATTATTTGAGCACCGAATACGACGAGCGCACGGTGCTGAAATTTTTGATCAGCGAGTCGAAAGGTCAGGTGTCGATTTTGTCTTGCCTCGAAGCCGCGCGCGAAAATGCACGCACAATTCGCGATGTCATTCCGCGCGAAGTGTGGGAGACAATGAACACCGCGTATTTATACGCAAAAGAACAGGCCCCGCAGGCCATCAACAAACGCGCGCGTTTTTCGTTTCTCGAAGAAGTGATATGTCAGTGCCAGACATTGACCGGTATGTTATCCGGCACGATGAATCACGACGCCGGTTATTTATTCGTGCGCATCGGCCGCTACATCGAACGCGCCGATATGACCAGCCGCATCGTCGATATCCGCTCCGCGAATTTATTGCCCGATGCAACCACCACGCAAGCGACGTTCGAAAACCTGCAATGGATGAGCGTGCTGCGCTCGCTGTCCGGTTATCAAATGTATCGCCGCGC
>CAMLJR010000160.1 GCA_946480345.1 uncultured Spongiibacteraceae bacterium | reverse complement strand
CGATAACGTCGGTGTCACGACGGCGGGCGATTATCGGAACTATTTCGAGAAGGATGGCCAGCGCTATTCGCATACGATCGACCCGCGCAGTGGCCGACCGATTACGCATAAGCTTGCGGCGGTAACAGTAGTCGCCGACAGTGCGACACTCGCCGATGGCTACGATACGGTTCTTGAGGTGCTGGGTCCTGACGAAGGTCTGGCGTATGCACGGGCGCACAATTTGGCGGCGTATTTCATCGTGCACAATGGCAAATCGTTCCAGGTTTTTTATACGCAGAAGATGCGACGTTATTTTGACCCGCCAGTGCAGTAACAACGCGATTGGGGTTGGATGAATAAAAGTTCGCGTGCGTATAATCCCTCCGTATTTTTCCACCATGAATAAAAATGAGGTTGCTATGAATCGCTTAAAAGATAAGGTTGCCATCGTCACGGGTGCCGGTCGCGTCGGCAATATTGGTGTCGCCGTATGCGATGCGTTTTTGCGAGAAGGTGCGAAAGGCGTCATCGCCACGGACATGCGCTTGGAGCAGGCAGAAGCGATTACCGCCGACATCGAATCGCGTCACGGTCGCGGTCGTTTTCAATTGCTGCAACACGATGTCACTAGCGAAGCTGACTGGCCGCGAATCGTCGAGCACACGGTAAAAGCGTTTGGTGGCCTCGATGTGCTGGTGAATAACGCCGGCATCGCGATCCATGGCGACATTGAGCAAACCTCACTCGACGATTTACGCAAAGTCATGGCCGTTAATCACGATGCATTATTTCTCGGCATTAAATATTGCACTGTCGCATTAGCCGATGCAGTGAAACGTCATTCTGGCGGTGGCGCGATCATCAACAATATTTCGATGGCATCGTATATGTCGAACGCGAACAATATTGGCTACCACGTATCGAAATCCGCCGCGCGTATGCTGACGCTATGCGCAGCGAAGGAATTGGGCGCGAAAAAAATTCGCGTCAATTCGATTCACCCTGGCGTTACGATGACACCGCTGATCGATCAGGGGCTCAACGATTACGTCGCACATGGTTTATGGGCGTCGAGAGAGGCGGCAGAGCAGGCACTCGCGGCGATGACTCCGCTAAATATGAACAGCCAGCCGGAAGACACCGCCCACGCGTTCGTATATCTCGCATCCGATGAATCGCGTTTTGTTACCGGTGCGGCGATTTGTCACGACGGTGGAATGGGGCTGTTTTATTAAAAACGTTTAGTTAGCAATTTAAAATTTTTGCATTGCAAAGTAAGGCGTATTAGCGATCAGCGTAATACGCCTTTTTTGTTTACGCGGGCAATCTCCGTTAGGCCCTCATTCTTATTTCGTTCCATCATCGGGAAACATTGCCGCCGCGTCCATCCACATCGGTCCCCAAACGTGGCCATCCGGATCCAATATGTCGCGGCCGTACATAAAGCCGTGATCCTGAGCGGGGTTGATATCGGCAGTTCCACCGTTTGCCGCTGCTGCCTCGCACATGGCGTCGACCGCTTCGCGGCTATCGCACGTCAACGCAAGCGACACTTCGCTGGAGTTTGCTGGCGCAATGGGGCGAGTGGTGAATACGCGCCACTTTGCGTGAGTCAGCAGCATGACGTTGATTGCCTCGCTCCATACCATGCATGCAGCCGTATCGTCGGTAAAATTCGGATCGTTCACAAAGCCGAGGGACTTGTAGAAAGTTATCGACGCGGCGAGATCGGTGACAGGAAGATTAATGAAAATTGCTTTGGACATGATGGTTTCTCCGAGTGGTTGAGGACGACATATATAAACTGTCGTATGTAGACGAATGGCGCTGAGCCAGTTCGACATGATCGAGAATTATTTTTTTGAATCGCTAACCAACGAGAAAATCTATTGAGAAGAAAGTTGGACGATTGACAAAGATCGTTATGTACATACAGTGTATGTATGATTGAGTTTGAATGGAATCCGGCCAAAGCAGCGTCCAACAAAAAAAGCATGGTGTTTCTTTTGAGGAGGCGCAGTCAGTCTTCTATGACGAATTCGCCATCCAGTTCTTTGATGGCGAAAATTCTGAAATTGAAGAGCGTTTTCTTATGCTGGGGTTAAGCAGTGATGCTCAGCTTTTGATGGTTTGCCATTGTGAACGTCATGATGGCAATGTCATCCGAATAATTTCTGCTCGTAGAGCTACAAAGAGCGAAAGCCAATTCTATCAAGGTGCCACGCCATGAACGCCGAATACGACCTTTCAAAAATGAAATCCCGCAAAAATCCTTACGCAGCCAAGCTGAAAAAACCGGTCACCATGCGTTTGAGTGAAGATGTCATCGGTTACTTCAAGCAAATGGCAGAAGAAGCGGGTGTGCCATACCAAAGTCTTATCAACCTGTATTTGCGTGACTGCGTTGCTCAGCACAGAAAAATAGATATTTCATGGCAGGCTGCGCCCTAACACATCGCTCAAGCGAGCAGTTCGTAGGGCGCAATAAATGAAATGCATTGCGCCGCATGGTGAACAACGGCGCAATGTTATTGCGCCCTACGCGCTAATTCAGCGGAAAGGCCGGAGTGACTGCGGTTTTTTTCGCTGGATATAGTTTCCTTAATCCAGTTCGCCATTGCAGTTATTTGTCCGGGGAAGAGCGCCATGTGGCCGACACCTTCAAAAACTTTATATTGAAATTGATTTTTCCCTCGATCAATCAACGACTTTAATCGTGCAATAGAGAGATCGACAGGCTGTACACCATCATCTGCGCCGAATATCCAGTAACCAGGAATGGACAAAGTAGCCGCAGTCTCTGACGAGTCGATATCTTCTCCCCAGCCAGCGGGCCAGGCGTAGCTGTCGCCAACGGTTGCTCGTATCTTTTCGAATGCCGGAATGTGGCCAAGAGAATTTTTGTCTTCTGTAAATTCGCTGAAAATACCTTCCTCGCTCACCTTGCACACAGGCCCGCTGAATATTCCAATGAACTGAACTTTGTCATTCGAGTTCGCCGCCAGCGGGATGATCCATCCCGCCTGACTAATTCCGATTAGCCCTCTCGGCAGGTTTGAATACGTTGGATGCGCTGCGACGAAATCAATCGCGGCAGAGGCATCGTCAGCCAACAGACGGAGGTTATCTCCGCTAGCATTCCTGTCGCCCTCATAGTTTCCGCCAGACTCGCCCACGCCGCGTTTGTCGTAGACCAGCACGGCAATTCCATGTGAAGCGAATTTTTTCGCTAATGTGGTTGATCGCGGTAGAGGTCCGGAGCCATCAACCCAAACAACAACTGCGAATAGCTTTTTTCGTTTTGGAGTAAAGAGGGAACCGGCCAGCGTAGTTTCGTGGCTTCTGAAGCTGATTGTCTCTTCGTGGAAATTGTATAGATCGCTGCAATAAGTCCATCCCCAAAATCCAAAGCCGGCAAAAGCAGCAGCGGCGAAAAAACTCCGTCTTATATGATGTTTAGGGCCGCGTATTAAAAAGCAGGCTATTGCTGTGATGATGGCTCCTATCAGCGCTACAGATGCGGATGGATCCCATAAAGGGAGCGGCTTTGAAACTATAAGAGTTGCAGCGAGAATAAGTAGTGCTGGCCCTACCCAGCGTCCGGCAAACTTAAGTAGGTTCCAAATCCAGCGCACCGTCCGTTCTCCTTATTTTCTTATTAGCTGAGATTGCATAGTAAGAGCTGCATCAATCGGAGGGATTATGTTTCGGCATGCTTCGCAGTCGCAACCCTACCTAGGAGATATGCATGACCTCAATGTTTGTGGTAGCCCGTGCGCAGGAATGCAGTCATGCCAGCGAGCCCGACAATCAAATGAAGTTTACGCATTTACCCACCCAATACCTTCTGCAAATCCCCCATCGCTTTCTGCCAATCCCAAAATGCGCGCAGTGAAACGATTTTTCCTTCGGCGTTCACTTTGTAAATCGTCACCATTGGTACATGCATAGTGATGCCGTTTGTCATTGTTTTCTTGCCGATCCATACATTTGCGCATTCATCGGCGCAGGGATATGACGCCTGCATTTCGAAATCGAAGGAGCCTTGCGCAATGACCATCTCCCAGAACTGGCCGATGGCTTCTTTGCCTTTGTGGCCGAGGCCGGTGGGGTCAAGTGGCGATGCGCCGACGGGATCCTGGATGACAGCATCGTCAGCAAATAATGCGAGCCATGCTGCTTTATTTTTTTCTTTTACGCGGGTTGGTGAAATGAAACTGGCCCGTTGTGCCGGGTGAGGGGAGTTCAAATCGATGATCATGGTTGCCCGTCTCCTGATTAGATCTTGATTAGAAAATCTATAGATAAAAAATCAGATGAAGAAAGAGCAGTATCGAAAATAGAAAACTAAATGTAACGAGTAGCGTAACTACAGGAGGAAAGACTCCGCGATTTCTAACGGATCGAAATCGCGGAGGAGAGCATTATTTATTTAATCTGGAAATCTTCGAGCTTCGGTTTGCGCGTCATTTTCCAGTAATCGACCAGACGGTACGGGCATGACAGGAACACGCGGCCTTTGCTGTTGCGATAGTAGCTGTGCGCTTTCGGCAGCGACCAGATCAAGCCTTTCAAATCTTCCGCGACTTGATTGTTCCAGCGCTCGTAAGCAGCGTTGGTGGGTTCAAGCACTTTGGCATTCCGATCGATCAGAATGTCGAGACATTCGATGATGTAATTGATCTGCGTTTCCGAAATGATGTTTTGGCCGCCAGCATGATTCGGCGCGCTGTTCGGGCCGACCGTGAGGAAGTAGTTCGGATAACCCGGCACGGTAACGCCGAGGTATGAACTCGGATTGTCCTCGCCCCATTCTTCGCCGAGATCGCGGCCGTCACGGCCAACGATATGCAGATTGCCGATCATTTTCGCGATATTGAAACCGGTCGCGAACAGAATTGCATCGACTTCGATCAGACGGCCGTCCTTCATACGAATACCGTTCGGCTCGACGCGTTCGACTTGCGCGTTTTCCAGCGATACGTTGTCGCGCACCATCATGTTGAGCCAGCCGATATCCATCACGATGCGTTTGCTGAACACCGGATAATCCGGAATCAGTTTTTCTTTCAGATCGGGACGGTTCGCGAGTTTCTGCTCGTAATTGCCCAGGCAGTATTGGCGAATTGCTTCGTTGTGCGCGGATACCGATACATCTTTATTCGGCCAGTTTGGATCGACCTGAATATTCGAGAACAAACCATCCGCAGCGAACCAGAATGCGCGGAAGCGGAACCACTCGGCGTAATGCGGGATATAACGCATTGCCCAGCGCGCCGCGTCCGGCACTTCGATGAAATGATTCGGCATTACCCAATGTTTCGAGCGTTGGAAAACGGTTAAGTGCGCGGCGTCGGGTGCAACTTTAGGGCCGAGCTGCGCCGCCGATGCGCCGGTGCCGAACATCGCGATGCGTTTGCCTTTCAGATCGACTTTCGGGTCCCAGCCTGCGGTGTGCATGTACGGACCTTTGAAATCTTTCAGGCCCGGAATGTTCGGGAACGACCAACGGTTCACCGGGCCATGCGCGTTAATTACCGCATTGGCTTCGATGATGCGTTTGCCATTGCTGTCTTCAACGGTGACGCGCCATTTGTTGCTCGCTTCGTCGAAAATCAGATCGGTGACTTTGGTGTTGAATGTGATGTTTTTACGCAGCTGATATTTTTCGGTGACATTCAGCAGATATTGCTGAAACTCGGGGCCAGTCGGTGTGTAGTGGCTCCAGTCTGGATTTAATTCGAACGAATAGGAATAGAAGTGGCTCGGCGTATCGACTGCCGCGCCCGGGTAAATATTTTCGAGCCAAGTGCCGCCGATATCGTGATTTTTTTCGATGATCTGATAGTCGTAACCGGCTTCGCCGAGTTTGATGCCGGC
>CAMLJR010000159.1 GCA_946480345.1 uncultured Spongiibacteraceae bacterium | reverse complement strand
GCTTCTTCCACTGCGGTATTGCCGCCGCCGATCACCGCAACTTTCTGCTGTTTGTAGAAGAAACCATCGCAGGTCGCGCAAGCGCTGACGCCTTTACCCATGAATGCCTGCTCGGAAGGCAGGCCTAAATATTGCGCGGAAGCGCCCGTGGCTATGATCAGTGCGTCGCAGCTGTAAACGCCGCTACCACCTTTCAGCAGGAACGGGCGTTGCGTCAAAACCGCCTCTTCAATGTGATCGAAAATAATTTCGGTGTTAAAACGCTCCGCATGTTGCTGCATGCGAGCCATCAATTCAGGTCCTTCAACGCCTGCATGATCGCCGGGCCAATTATCGACATCAGTTGTGGTCGTTAACTGCCCACCTTGTTGCAAACCCGTAATGATCACCGGGTTCAAATTCGCGCGCGCCGCATAAACGGCAGCGGTGTAACCTGCGGGACCAGAACCGAGAATGATGAGGCGATGATGTTGCGGTGTACTCATGATTTACATCCAAAAATTCAATTTAATCGATAGGGATCATACTGGAATCGCGCTTATTTCGGCAAAACGCCAGCTTCCCGACAATCAGTGCCGAGATGTTAATATGGCGCCGATTTTTCATCTTCCAAGTCTCTGCGGAATTTCGATTGAGCAAATCCAGCAATAGCGCCACCGCCTCACGCAACCTCGACAAGGGGCTCGATAAAAAACGCTTACGTCTTCGCGAAGGTGCATTTATCGGCCTGATCGCGATATGTCTCTATCTGACGATGGCGTTGCTCACTTATCACCCGCAAGATCCCGGTTGGTCCCGCACGGGCAGCGGCGATCGAATTCATAACACTGGCGGTCCGGCAGGCGCTTGGCTCGGCGACGTTTTTCTTTCCCTGTTCGGTTACATGGCTTATCTGTTTCCGATCCTGATCGGGTATCGCGCATGGGTGCTCTACCGCGATCGTCATCGTGAAGGCGGTTTCGATTGGCCCGGTTTTGTCGTTCGTATCATCGGTTTGACGTTGGTGATGATCGCGAGCACATCGCTGGCGACAATTGCTCAAAGTGGTCTCGGTGCTTTGCCGTTTGGAGCGGGCGGTGTACTGGGACAGGCGATTGGCAGCTCGGCGCTGCAAGCATTTGGCGGCATCGGTAGCCGCTTGATCATGATTGCTATTTTATTGTTCGGTCTCACGGTATTCGCCGATTTGTCATGGCTGAAGCTGATGGATCAAACGGGTGCGCTGATTTTGCGTGGCAGCGCATTATTCTGGGAATGGTTTCAGCGCCGCCAAGAACATGTCGAGCGCGATCGCGGCGATCGGGAAATGCAAAAGCAGCGGCAGGAAGCGTTGATCAAGCAGAAGGAGCGCGAGAAAGAAAAAGCGCCGATAAAAATCACACCGCCACCTGCACCGCCACCAACGCCCGTTCGCTCGGAGCGGGTTCAGCGCGAAAAGCAGCAGACATTGTTCGATAACAATTCGATTACCCGATTGCCTGCAATCGAATTGCTTGATGAAGCGGATCGCCGGCAGAAAAAAGGCTACTCCACAGAAACGCTGGAAGGTCTGTCGAAACTACTCGAAATCAAACTGGCTGATTTCGGCGTTAGCGCGGAAGTCGTCGCTGTATTGCCGGGACCTGTTATTACCCGCTTTGAAATTCAGCCTGCACCTGGCACGAAGGCCAGCAAAATTTCCGGACTGGCGAAGGATCTGGCGCGCTCACTGGCGGTGATTTCCGTGCGCGTCGTCGAAGTCATTCCCGGCAAATCGGTGATGGGGATCGAAATTCCGAACGAAGATCGAGAGGTAGTGAATTTCCGCGAAGTATTGTCTTCGAAGGCGTACGAAGATGCGAAATCGCCGATATCGATCGCGCTCGGTCACGACATCAGCGGCGAACCGATCGTTGCCGATCTGGCGCGGATGCCGCATTTATTGGTTGCCGGTACGACGGGCTCCGGTAAATCGGTCGGCGTTAACGCGATGTTGCTCAGCATTTTGTACAAGGCGACGCCCGCCGATGTGCGCTTGCTGATGGTCGATCCGAAAATGCTCGAATTATCGGTATACGAAGGCATTCCGCATTTGTTGGCGCCGGTCATTACCGATATGAAAGATGCTGCGGCCGGTTTGCGCTGGTGCGTTGCGGAAATGGAGCGTCGATATAAATTAATGGCGGCGATGGGAGTGCGTAATCTCGCCGGCTTTAATCGCAAAATTCTCGATGCGCAACAGGCGGGCGAGCCGATTCTCGATCCGTTCTTCAAGCCGGAAGAAAATTATCAGGCGGGCGAGGAAGTCGCTAAAGCGCCGGCGCTCGAAACGCTGCCGATGATTGTCGTTGTAATCGACGAATTCGCCGACATGATGATGATTGTCGGCAAAAAGGTGGAAGAGCTGATCGCGCGTATCGCGCAAAAAGCCCGCGCCGCCGGTATCCATTTGATCCTCGCCACGCAGCGCCCTTCGGTCGATGTCATCACCGGTTTGATCAAGGCGAATATTCCGACGCGAATTGCATTTCAGGTTTCATCGCGCATTGATTCGCGCACGATTCTCGATCAGGGCGGCGCCGAGCAATTACTTGGCCATGGCGATATGTTGTACATGCCGCCGGGCAGCGGATTGCCGGTGCGCGTGCACGGCGCATTTGTCTCCGATGATGAAGTGCATCGCGTAGTTGCCGACTGGAAGCGGCGCGGTCAACCGGATTACATCGATGGCCTGCTTGAAGAAGGCAGCGCTTACGATGGCGTGCCAGGATTTGCAGCGGGCGGCGACGGCGAGGAGGGCGGCAACGCCGAAAGCGATGAGTTATACGACGAAGCGGTGCGCTTTGTTTGCGAAACACGCCGCGCCTCAATTTCATCGGTGCAACGTAAATTACGCATTGGCTACAACCGCGCGGCACGCTTGATCGAAGCGATGGAGGCGGCCGGCGTGGTGACGTCAATGAGCACTAACGGCAGCCGCGAAGTATTGGCGCCACCTTCGCCGAGGGATTGAGTGGATGTTCACGATGATGCGTAGCGGTTTTATTTTTTTGTGTCTTTTGTCGCTCGTTGCTCACGCCGACGATTCAGCGGTGCAAAAACTGAGTGCGCAGCTTGAGCCCTTAAAATCGTTACAAGGCCAATTCACGCAAACGGTTACCGATGAAAAAGGCAAAGTGCTGCAAACCTCGCAAGGCGCTATCGCGGTCAAGCGCGGCAACCGTTTGCGCTGGGAAACCACATCCCCCTTTGCTTATCTGATCGTTACTGATGGCACGACGCTGTGGCGTTTCGATCAGGATCTCGAACAAGCGACGAAGCAGAAATTCAAGGGCGAATTAGCCGATACGCCGGCGTTGATTTTGAGCGGTGAAATGTCGCGTATTCGCGCCAATTACAATGTCGCCGTTGAGCAAGGCAGTAAGGGCGTCTATTACAAGCTGACACCCAAACAAAAGAACGCGTTGTTTCGCGCGCTCGTGCTGCAGTTTTCCGGCGATACGATTAGCGAGTTGATACTCGAGGATAATCTCGATCAGCGCACCGATATTCGTTTCAACAACGTGACTAATAATCCTTCGTTACCCGATACGCTTTTTCGCTTCGATCCTCCGGCCGGCGCCGATGTGGTGATCGATGAATCGTAATTTGTTCGCACAAGACAACGCGAACTATCAACCGCTCGCGGCGCGTATGCGTCCGAGTGAACTGAGCAGTTATTTCGGTCAGCAGCATCTTCTCGATAAAGGCAAACCTCTGCGCGAAGCGCTCGATGCGGGCATTCTGCATTCGATGATTTTGTGGGGGCCGCCCGGCGTCGGCAAAACGTCGCTCGCCAAATTGATTGCAAAACTATGCGATGCACATTTTATTTCACTGTCGGCGGTGCTGGCCGGTGTGAAGGAAATTCGCGCGGCGATCGATGAAGCGAAGCAACAAGCCGCGCTCGGTCGGCAGACCATTTTATTTATTGACGAAGTGCATCGTTTCAATAAAGCACAGCAAGACGCATTTCTGCCGTTCGTCGAAGACGGTACCGTAATTTTCATTGGCGCGACGACAGAAAATCCATCGTTCGAGTTGAATAACGCATTGCTGTCGCGCACGCGCGTTTATCGGTTGCAATCACTGACCGATGAGGCGCTGTTAAAAATTGTCGAGCAGGCACACGCGAAACAAGCGGACGCGGCGAATATCGATTCCGAACAGTTGCAGCGCTTGGTGCAGGCAGCCGATGGCGATGCGCGGCGCGCATTGAATTTGCTGGAGCTCGCGCTCGATATGGCGGGTATGCAAAACAAGGATGTGGTCGATGCGTCGGTCATGGATGAAGTGCTCAGCGGCCACGTACGCCGTTTCGATAAAGGCGGCGATTTGTTTTATGAGCAAATTTCTGCGCTGCATAAAGCGGTGCGGGGCAGTTCGCCCGACGCTGCGTTGTACTGGTACGTTCGTATGCTCGATGGCGGTTGCGATCCGTTGTACATAGCACGCCGCGTAATTCGCATGGCGACCGAAGATATCGGTATTGCGGACCCGCGCGCCTTGCAGCTTGCGCTGAATGCGTGGGATGTGCAGGAACGACTCGGTAGTCCGGAAGGCGAACTCGCAATTGCCGAAGCGGTTGTTTATATGGCGTGCGCGGCGAAAAGCAACGCGGTGTATGCGGCCTATAATGCCGTCAAAGCCGATATCGCAAACGCGCCCAGTTACGATGTTCCGATACATTTACGCAATGCGCCGACGCGATTGTTGAAAGACAGCGGCTACGGTTCCGAATATCGCTACGCGCACGATGAGCCGATGGGCTATGCCGCTGGCGAAAATTACTTTCCGGAAGAGCTCAAAGACAAAACGTATTATCATCCCGTCGATCGCGGGCTGGAGAAGAAAATCGCCGAGAAATTGTCTTATTTACGTGGTCTAGATGCCGTAAGTGGCAACAAGCGTTACTCGTAATTCTTTTGCAGGAGCCGTGGATAGTTCTCTTTTCAGTACACGCGTAAAGAACATCCCTGTAGCTCTTAATAAAAATCCATGTTTCTGACGGTCCTGAAAAGAGAACTATCCACCGCTCTTCGAGCTTGGGTGCTAATTTTCAAAAAAAGAATTTGGAATTAAGAAATGCTCGATATCAAACTGCTTCGACAAGACCCCGAAACTATTGCGTGGCAATTGCGCAAAAAACATTTCGATTTCGATGTGGCGCGTTTTCGCGATCTCGATAATGCGCATCGCAAAGCGGAAACCGAAAGTCAGCAATTGCTGGCCGAGCGCAATCAGGCATCGAAAAAAATCGGTGAATTGATTAAATCGGGGATGTCGGTCGATGAAGCAAAGTCATCGGTCAATGCGACACTGGCGAAAATCGAGCAGCGTTTGGCGCAATTAACCGAGACCGCAAAAAGCGCGCAGCAAGAATTAGATGCTTGGTTAATGTCGACTCCGAATACGCCGGACGATGGCGTGCCGGAAGGAAAAGATGAAGCCGGCAATATCGAAGTCAGCCGTTGGGGTGAGCCGCGCCAGTTCGATTTCGAGATTAAGGATCACGTCGATATCGGCGAACAACTCGGCGGTATCGATTTCGAGAGCGCGACAAAAATTACCGGCAGCCGTTTCGTGGTTATGCGCGGCGGCGTCGCGAAGCTTCATCGCGCATTGATTCAATTCATGCTTGATGTGCACACCGCCGAGCATGGTTATCAGGAAGTGTACGTGCCGTTCATGGTGAATGCGGATTCGCTGCGCGGCACCGGTCAGTTGCCGAAATTCGAGGAGGATTTATTCAAGCTCGAAGGCGAGCAGAATTATTATCTGATTCCGACGGCCGAAGTGCCGGTCACAAATCTCGCGCGCGATACTATTTTCGATGCCGAGCAATTGACCGATAGCGGTATTAAATATGTCTGCCACACCCCCTGTTTTCGCAGCGAGGCGGGCAGTTATGGCCGCGATACGCGCGGCATGATTCGTCAACATCAATTCGAGAAAGTCGA
>CAMLJR010000158.1 GCA_946480345.1 uncultured Spongiibacteraceae bacterium | reverse complement strand
TCACGGAAAATGTTCATCAACTTGCGCCCCAGACAGCACGGGCATGGATCGAGAAGGCAGTAACGGAATGAATACAGTACCGCGCGCGACCGCGCGTCTACAGCTAAACAAACAATTCACCTTTGCCGATGCGGCGCGGCGCGTCCCCTACTTCGCCGAGCTCGGCGTCAGCCATTTATATTTAAGCCCTATTCTTACCGCGCGTAGCGGCTCAATGCACGGCTATGACGTGGTCGATCACGGCAGCATCAATCCAGAACTCGGCGGCGAGGACGAATATCGCAAACTCGTGGCGACGCTACGCGCACATGATATGGGTGTCATCGTCGATATCGTTCCGAACCACATGGCCATTGGCAATCGCGATAACCGGCTCTGGCTGGATGTGCTCGAATGGGGGCACGCCAGCCGTTATGCATCGTTTTTCGATATCGACTGGGAGGTACCAGAGCCCGCGCTTAAAAATAAAATTCTCGCGCCGTTTCTAGGGGTTCCCTACGGCGATGCGCTGATGAACAACGAAATAAAATTTGTATTCGATGCTTTTGAAGGAAAATTCTCGGCGGAATATTACGAACATAAATTCCCCATTACACCGACAACCTATCCGCAATTGCTTCGGCTGGCTGGCGGCGATGCTGCTGTCTGTGGCAAACGCTTTCGCGAAGGAAGTGGCAGCCGCGGCGAGATCTTCGCGGTGGCGTGTCAGGAGCTGGCGCGCAGCTACAACGAGAATGCGAATGTAAAAGCGGCCATCGATGCATTGCAGCAACGAATCAACGGCGCGACGGAAAACAGCCGGATGCTGCTACATCAATTGCTCGAACGTCAGCATTATCGTCTATCGTGTTGGCGCAATGCAGCTGATGAAATTAATTGGCGTCGTTTCTTCGATGTCATTCAGCTGATGGGAATTCGCATTCAGGAGCCCGCCGCTTTTGAAATTGTGCATGCGCAAATTTTCCGTCTTTATAGTGAAGGATTGATCGACGGCTTGCGCATCGATCATATCGATGGATTATCGGACCCAAGGAGCTACTGTCGACGCCTGCACCGTCGTTTAAAGCGATTGATGCGCGATCGTCCCGCCTCCGCACCGAACGGACCGCCCTATATCATTGTCGAAAAAATTTTGGCGCCGGAGGAACGTTTACCCAGCGAATGGAATGTCAGCGGCACCACCGGCTACAGCTTTATGAATGATGTATCGGCAATGCTGCACGATCCTCGCGGGGAGCAACCCCTTGCCGAATTATGGACTCAGGTAAGCGGCCGGAGCGCCGATTTCGAAAGCGAAAATCAACGTGCGCGTCGCCGCATTTTGCAAGAAGTGCTGGGTGCAGAATTGAATAGCTGCGCATTGGCGCTGCAGCGTATCGCACGCGCGAATTTTCATACTCGCGATTGGAGCCTGCTCGCGATTCGCCGCGTGTTACTGGAGCTGTTGATTCCGTTTCCTATTTATCGGACATACGCCGATGCGCGGGGGCGCAGCGCGGCAGAAGATCAAATCATGGCGCAGGCGATTGCTATCGCACGACCGCGCTGCCGTGGTGCCGACGCACCGCTGCTCGATTTACTCAACCTGTGGCTTGGGGGCGAACCGCCGCTGGCGGCGCCCCCCAATCAACGAAAACTGCGCCTGCGAGCCATTGCACGGTTCCAGCAATTAACATCGCCGCTGGCGGCAAAATCGACCGAAGACACAGCGTTTTATCGGCACGGGAAATTGCTATCGCGTAATGAGGTGGGCTCAAATCCTGCGATATTCGCCATTAACCCGATTGATTTCCACGCTGAATGCGTACGCCGGGCACGTCACTTTCCACGCGCGCTACTCGCTACCGCGACGCACGATCACAAGCGCGGTGAAGATCTGCGTTCGCGTCTGGCCGTGCTGTCGGAAATTCCGGAAAAGTGGGCTCGTGCCGTGCAGCACTGGCGCTCATTGAATGCGCCGTTGAAAGTTCATACCGGCGACGGAGTCTGGCCGACGCCGGGCGATGAATACATGCTGTATCAAATGCTCGTCGGTGCCTGGCCGCTCGATTTATCCATTTCGCAAAAAAATGGCTTGGACGAATTTGCCGACAGGCTCAGCAACTGGCTCGTAAAAGCACTGCGCGAAGCAAAACAAATTTCCAGTTGGGGTGAACCGAATACCGACTATGAAGAAACCTCCACTGCATTTTTACGTGCATTGCTCGATCCGGAACATTCATTTGAATTCCTTTCCCAACTGCGCGTATTTATCGATGATATTGCCGCGGCCGGCGTGGTAAACAGCCTGACGCAAACGCTGCTAAAGCTGACAACACCCGGCATTCCCGATTTATATCAAGGTTGCGAATTGTGGGATTTCAGTTTGGTCGATCCGGATAACCGCCGGCCGGTGGACTACGATCTCCGAGCCCATTTGCTAGCCGAGTGCATTACCCCATCGAGCCGTCTCACCGATTGGCACAGCGGCGGTATCAAACAGCATCTGATCGCCACCCTGCTGCGAGCGCGCGCTCAATTCCCCGAATTGTTTGCGCAAGGCGATTACAAAGCGCTGACGGTTAGCGGTGAACTCGCTCCGCATGTGTTTGCTTTTGCAAGGAACCACGGAAATTTAACGATGGTTGTCGCGGTGGTACGCCTGCCCGCCTCTCTGGGTGTGCGCAAACAACCCGCCGTGTCGCCAGAACAATGGCGAAATACGCTCATTCATTTACCCAAGCCCCTGCTTCGTTCATCGAGTCCGTGGCTTAACCCCCTGCTCGACCACAACGTTAAGAGTGTGGACACCGTTGTAAGCTGTCGAGATCTTTTTGCGCCTTATCCCTTCGCACTTTTATTGCGCGACGCAAAAGCAACCGCGTGATTCAATTCTGCGCGGCATATTATTTGCCTAAAAAATATTAAAAATAGACAGTGAAAATGTTGGATGCATCTTATCGGCAATCGAGGACATTCGAATGAAAGAATATAGAGTCGCAGAACGCGGCTATCTGCCAAAGATTGTTATGGCCATCTGCCTGACTGTTAGCGGATCGATAGCATTGGCACAAACTCCGCCGAATTCGGCGATACCAAAAAGCACTGACGTGCTACCGATGGATGGACCGCTAAAAGCAGAACTTACCGATCAATCGTTTGCTGAAAATGCGATGGCCATTGGATTGGCAGTGATCGAAATGTCGAAATTGGCTAAAACAAAATCATCGAATAAAGAAATAGCTCAATTTGCCGATGCGGCAATACGTGAACATACCGTCACCAACGATAAACTGCGCAATGTGGCAAAAGAGATCAACCTAAAACTTCCGATGTCGCTGCAAGCGTCGCAGCAAACCATTATTCAACAACTTAAGTCTCAGTCGGGGAAGGAGTTCGATCTCACCTATACCGAGCTGATGAAACGCGAACACGATACCGAGGCTGGGATGTTCGATAAAGCGGCCGGAGAAACCAATCTGAACCCGAATTTGAAGGCATTTGCCGCAGACCGGGCGAATGCATTAGCTAAAATTCAACAGCGAGCGCACGCGCTCTCCGACATCTGGAATAAGCGCTAATCATCGACAAAGAATTAGAGAGAACGGTTAAAAAGGTTCTACACGGCGCAAAAAGTTATCGATGTCATGAACTTCAACCGGCTTTACGAAATGATGATTAAAGCCGGTAGAGAAAGCCTTTTCGCGATCTTTTTCCTGCCCATAACCCGTCAATGCGACTAACGTGGTTTTCTCGAGCGTAGAAATCTTCTGTAACTCTTTAGCCGCTTCATAACCGTTCATACCCGGCAGGCCGATATCCATAAAAACGACATGCGGAATAAATTCCGGCGCTATCGCTAAAGCACTCGCGCCATCGTTAGCGATCCTGACTTCGTAACCAATTTGTCGAAGCACCATGCCTAATAAATTAACCGAGTCGACGCTGTCGTCAACGAGCAGCACACGGAGCTTTCGATCGCCTGCTGAAATCGTCTCCTTGAGCCCATGCTCCGCTTCAGTAGAGTTGCCCTTAATTGGCAGCTTGACCGGGAATGGCGTAGCAATGCCATGACTCTTGCTGCTGATATGCACGGTATGGTGATGTAGATCCACTATTCGCCTCACTAACGATAAATTCCAAATCTGGTCTATGGCTTTGATGACAGCCGCTGTGCTTGAGTAAAGAACGGTTCGTTCTCCATAAAGCTTTTATAAACACAAAAAGCTCTAGCAACACAGATGCCAGTATTAATAAACTCTTTAGCTAAGTTATTAAGGTTTCATCAGGAAAATTCGGACTACTTGCGAAAAATCATTAGCCGACAAAATTAAAATCGTAAGTGAGGCTGAAATCTTTACAGGAAAAACCTGCCCCCGCGAACGCGAAATAGGTACGAGAACAAATCGGCGGTTTATTTCATCTTGGCTTCTATGGGCAATTTCATCGTGAACAGCGCACCTGCGCCATCGACAGCATCGATTGACAATTTTCCGCCGTGGGCCAACACGACTTGACGGGCTATGAATAAGCCTAAACCAAGACCAGCGCCTTTACGTTCGCTGCTGCCCCGCTCGAATAGTCCGAATATACGCTCGCGATCGGCTGGTTCAACACCCTTACCATAGTCGCGTACCGCTACACTCGCCCACTCGACATCGTTATCTCGATATCTTCGAATAAAAATGTCCACCGGTTTGGCAGCGCAATGGCGAATAGCATTCGTCAGCAAATTAGCGAGAGCTTGTTCAATGTGAAGCTCATCGACCTGCGCTATGACGGATTGATCTTCCGCATGGACTACGGCCTGCGACATCGCGGTTTGCAACTGTCTTGAAAATTGATCCACAAGTCGTTGCGTCAGCTCAACCAGATCAGTGGAGGTTGGCTGCATGGTCAATTGACCGGATCGAATTCGCGACGCATCGCTCATATCGTTAATCAGACGAACCAGCTGATTGAGTTGCCGTTCATCGCTGTCCAGCATCGCACTCAGGCGCTCGGGTGAAAAAAAATCGTAATTACCGCGCTCCAGATGCAGACGTCGCGTATATAACTCCAGCTTTAACGTATTTAATGGGGTACGCAGCTCATGCGATACAACCGACATGACTTCATCCCGGCGCCGAAGTGCTTGTTGCAGCTCATCTTGTGTGCGCTGTAATTTTTCAAGCAACACATCAATGCTAGTCGGCGACGCGGAACAATCATTTAATTCTGGAGAGACTTGCTGAGGCTGATCCATTGTCATTATCTCGCTCATTATTCTCGCAACGGAGCAAATGTTATCGTTTTTTTGAAAGGGATGCCCGGGCGACATCAGCGATTATCGATACGTCCATCACGGATGAACGATGCCAGTCTTTCCACATCGATCGGCTTGGCGAGGTAACCATCGAATTTCTGTGGAAGCCTGCCCATTTCGTCATCATTCATCGACTGCGAAATCGCGAGGATCGGTAACGTCTCGAAACGCGGTTGCATACGAATCTCATGCAGAATGGTATCGATTCCCGGCATCATGACATCCAGCAAAACGAGATCGAGCTGCGGATAGTTATCAAGCTTTTTTAGTGCATCGATGCTGCGGGCAACTTCGACCTGCGCACTGTATTTTTCCAGCGCACTGCTGATCGACAATACATCGCGGATGTCGTCTTCCACCAAAAGAATGCGCCGACCTTCAAGTACGGGCTGTACGCGCGCTACTTGCAATTGCGCAGTCGCCTGCGCTTGTACGATTTCTTCTGCAACCAATACCTGTTTCATTGATCGACTGATTTCGTCTCTGAATAACGCGTTGCCATGGGTTTTGGTGTCCTAATGTCACGATAAATAGTGTTGCGGGGACACACGTAATTCATTTCCCGTGCCATCTCAATTCAAAATCGATTCGAGTGGGAAATGGTTACGACATGAAGCATTAGCGCGGCATACGAAGGGGAATGTAGCGAATTTTTCGATATTTATCGAAAACCCCATCGCATCCGCCTTTATCGCGCATGAATTACAAAGCTCATGCACAAAATGCGTGTTTATTGAGTAAAGAAATCCCTGGACTGTGTTCCGTTGTCGAGTATAGAGACGACTGTTTATTCAGCATTACTGCGC
>CAMLJR010000157.1 GCA_946480345.1 uncultured Spongiibacteraceae bacterium | reverse complement strand
CGCGGCTTCCCGCTCGGCGACCTTGGCCACCACGTCGGCCGGGATCTTGCCTTCGAAGGTGCCGAACTGCGACAGCGAGCAACCACCGGCCTTCATGAAGGAATAGCTATGTATTGGTAGCTGAGCGGATCGAGCAGTGCGATAACGCCATCTTTTTCGATTTGCGTGTCGTCCTCGGCCGCCTCGTCTTCAAAGCTGAAGCCGTATTGAAAACCCGAGCAGCCGCCGCCGGTTACATAGACGCGCAATTTCAGCGAGGGATTTTCTTCTTCCTCAACCAGGCTTTTAACTTTGGCTACCGCGCTCTCGGTGAGAAACAGCGGCTGCGGAACAAATTCGGTGACGACGGACATAACAACCTCTAACACGCGCCCGACACGGCCGGGCTGACTCTACTGTATGGGTTCGAGGCGCCTCGGCTTCAAGGCGCCGTTCACCACTAAGGCCCCGTCACCATTAAGGCAACAAGGCGACGATATCGAGCCCCTGCTCTTCCGGGAAGCCGAACATGATGTTCATGCACTGCACCGCTTGGCCGGAAGCGCCTTTGACCAGATTGTCGATCGCGGCCAGCACGACGACAGTGTTGCGCCCTTGCGGCCGATGGATCGCGATGCGACACATGTTCGAGCCTTTGACGCTGCGCGTCTGCGGATGACTCCCTGCCGGCAATACATCGACGAACGGTTCGCTTTCGTAGCGCTGCTCGTACGTCGCCTGGATCACTTCGAGCGGCACCTCGGTGGTCAGTTCCGCGTACAGCGTCGAATGAATGCCGCGCACGGTCGGCAGCAGATGCGGCACGAACGTCAGCTGCACAGGCCCTGCGGCGATATCGGCCAAGCCCTGTTCGATTTCGGGCAGGTGGCGGTGGCCGGCCACACCATACGCTTTAAAGCTGTCGTTGAGTTCGGAAAATAGATTGTCGATTTTGGCCTGGCGGCCGGCGCCGCTGACGCCCGACGCAGAGTTGGCGATCAGCCGCGAGCGATCGACCCAACCGTTTTCGAGCAGCGGCAGAAAGCCGAGCTGCACCGAGGTCGGATAACAGCCGGCTGCCGCGACCAATTGCGCTTCGTGAATCTTCTCGCGATTTACTTCGGGCAGGCCGTAAACCGCCTGTTTCAGCAGATCGGGGGCGATGTGTTTTTCGTGATACCAGCTCGACCACAGCTCCGCATCGCGGATACGAAAGTCGGCCGACAGATCGACGATGCGCACGCCGCGCTTGATCAGATCGGGCACGGTCTGCATCGCGACGTTATGCGGCGTCGCGAAGAACACGACATCGCAGCTGGCGAGTTGATCGTGATCGGGCACCGTGAAGCGCAGATCGACATGGCCGCGCAGGTTCGGGTACATATCCGCCACCGCCTGACCGGCCTCGGAGCGCGACGTTATCGCGACCAATTCGACCTGCGGGTGCTTCGACAGAAGGCGTAACAACTCGACGCCGGTGTATCCGGTGCCGCCGACAATACCGACTTTGATCACGACCAAATCCTCTGAAATCTATCTGCAATAATTTTCCCGCCAGTCGCGACGGGGCAGTCATGATAAAACATCGCGTCGATCCAGGCAGCGGAAACATCGGTTATGCCGCCAGCACGAAAATCTCTCTCGATTGCAGCCCGCCCCGATCGACTAGAATGCGTTGCATTCCACTGGGCGAGACAACCTCATGCTCTGGCTTAAAGCCTTCCACGTGATCTCTATCGTTTGCTGGTTCGCGGGTTTGTTTTATCTGCCGCGACTCTTTGTCTATCACGCGCTCGCGACCGATCAAGCCACCCGCGATCACCTGAAAATCATGGAGCGCAAGCTCTACCGTTTCACCTCGCCCTTCGCATTGTTCGCACTCGTGTTTGGCGTTGCGATGGTGCTACAGAATCCCGATTACTATCTGCACGCGCGCTGGCTGCAGATCAAACTACTGCTGGTTTTTTTCCTGTACGGTTATCACGGACACTGCGGCAAACTGCTCAAACAATTCGCGCATGACGATATTCGCCACAGCCACGTGTATTACCGCTGGTTCAACGAAGTGCCGGCACTATTGCTGTTCGCAATTGTCATTCTGGCAGTGGTCAAGCCGTGGTGAACCGGCTAAAAAGCAATACCGGCAAACGTCTGCAATGCCGTCGCTCTAATAAAACGTCTTCAGCGAATACAACGAACAGCCGATGGAGTTATTTATGGATAAGCATCCGATATTGCTCACCATCAACAGCCACGATCCCAGCGGCGGCGCCGGTATCGTCGCGGATGTAGAGGCGGCGAATAGCCTCGGTTGTCACTGCGTGTCGGCGATCACCGCGCTGAACGTGCGCGATACGCAAAACGTGAAAGACCGCCACAGCACCGGCACGGCGGTACTGATCGAACAAATTCGCGCCGCGCTCGAAGACAGCGTGGTAACCGCGATCAAAATCGGCGATGTAGCCACCGTCGCGCAGGCCGAAGCGATCCATACGATTCTCGGCGAGTACCGCGACATACCGGTAGTGTTAGATCCGGTGCTGTATCACGGCGCCGACGACGGCGACGTCGACGCAGCCGTGCGTATGTTGCTCATGCCGCGTGCCACATTGACGATTCTCAGCCCCGAACATATTCACAAGTTGTCGAGCTGCGGCGACAGCATGGGCGCCAGCGTGCAGGAATTATTGGAATTCGGTTGCGAGCAAATTCTCGTCACCGTTGCCGCAAAATCGCAGAACAAAGTCATCAATCGATTATTTTCACTTCGCGGCGTCGACAAAGAATATTCGCGCGAAGCGCTTTCCGATCGTTTTCACGGCGCAGGCAGCACGTTATCTGCGGCAATCAGCGCGTATCTTGCACATGGTTTCGATCTTCTCGAAGCCTTGCAACAGGGCCAGCAGTTCACGTGGCAAGCGCTGGCGCAAGCACGACGTGTAGGCATGGGCGGATTGATTCCGGATCGCTTGTTTTGGTGTCGTAAATAAATTGTTTTGGCGTCGTAAATAACAGGAAGAAAAACTTGATTCGTCGCACTCTCCCCCCGCTGTTTTTAGCTGTAGTTCTTGTTGCAATGCCATTCGCACATGCCGATGACATGCTTACCATTCCGAGCGGCTCGATTCAGATCGATGGCGCAAAACCGGACCATCAAATCAAATCGTTCAAGCTGGCGAAACACCCGGTAATGCGCAGCGAATTCGCGCAATTTATCGAGGAAACGAATTACGACGCTGGCAAAGGTTGGCGAAAACCCCGCTTCGCACAAAACGACAACCACCCGGTGGTCAATGTGAGCTGGAATGATGCACAGGCCTATATCGATTGGCTCAATAAAAAATCCGGGCAGCGCTATCGCCTGCCGACCGAAGCCGAATGGGAATACGCCGCGCGCGCCGGTACTAAAACGGCCTATTACTGGGGCGACGATATCGGTAAAGCCAATGCCACCTGCAACGACTGCGGCAATGCGTGGGATGGCGACAGCACATCGGCAGTCGGCACTTTCACTGCCAACCCGTGGGGACTGTTCGACATGAGCGGCAACGTAGCGCAATGGATGCAGGATTGTTTCGTAGAGAGTTCTGCGAATACGCCGCCAGCCAGCAGCGCGGGCGAATGTAAATCGCGCGTGATTCGAGGCGGGAGCTGGAGCGATTCTCCGAGAGCACTGCGCATTGATGCGCGCGACGGCAACCTCGCAGATTTTCGCTACATGAGTGTCGGCTTTCGACTAGCGCAGGATTTTTAACACCAGGCACTTCCCTGAACGGCGCAGAGCCACGAATAAGTGCCGTAAGCTGGCACTGATGCCTATTACTGCGGATAATTTCATCCGTTTTCTTTCCGCGAGAATTTCACATGCCTTCCCGCTCGACCGAATTATTTCAACTTGCGCAGCAGTACATTCCCGGCGGCGTTAATTCGCCGGTGCGTGCGTTCAAAGCCGTCGGCGGCACGCCGATTTTTATCGAACGTGCGGCCGGGCCGTATCTGTTCGATGCCGACCGCAATCGCTACATCGATTACGTCTTGTCGTGGGGACCGATGATTGCAGGCCATTCGCATCCCGCCGTATTGCGTGCGGTCAGCGACAGACTCGTCGATGGCCTCAGTTTCGGCGCACCGACGGAAATCGAAATCGAACTGGCGCGGCGCGTGTGCGAGATCATGCCGAATATGGATTTGGTGCGTATGGTCAGCTCAGGCACCGAAGCGACGATGAGCGCGATTCGTCTGGCGCGCGGTTATACCGGTCGCGACAAAATCGTTAAATTCGAAGGCTGTTATCACGGTCATTCCGATTCGCTGCTGGTAAAAGCCGGCTCCGGTGCGCTGACTTTCGGCGTGCCGAGTTCGCCCGGAGTACCGGCCGCGCTCGCCGATCACACGATCACGCTGAGCTACAACGACAGCGAAAGCGTTAAAGCCGCGTTCGAAAAAATCGGCGATCAAATCGCCTGCGTTATCGTCGAGCCCGTTGCGGGAAATATGAATTGCATTCCTCCGCAACCCGGCTTTCTCGAAACACTGCGCGAGCAATGCACGCGTTACGGCGCGGTTTTAATTTTCGATGAAGTGATGACAGGTTTTCGTCTCGGCCTGCAAGGTGCGCAAGGTTATTACAACATCGAAGCCGATCTGACCACGCTCGGCAAAGTCATCGGCGGCGGCATGCCCGTCGGCGCGTTTGGCGGCAAGCGTTCGATCATGGAAAAAATCGCACCGCTCGGTCCGGTCTATCAGGCCGGTACATTGTCGGGTAATCCGATTGCGATGGCCGCCGGTCTCGCCACACTCGATATTATTTCGGAACCGGGGTTTTACTCAGAGCTATTTCATAAAACCGATGTGCTCGCGCACGGTTTGCGCAAGGCGGCGGAAAAAGCCGGCGTGCCATTTACCACCAATCATGTCGGCTCGATGTTCGGCGCATTCTTCTTATCTGACGATGCCACCGCGGAAACATCGGTGACTAATTATCAACAGGTGATGGCGTGCAATATTCCGCGCTTCAATCAATTTTTCCACGGCATGCTGAATGAAGGCGTTTATCTCGCGCCCGCATCATACGAAGCAGGGTTTTTATCGTCGATGCACAGCGCCGACGATATTGCTTTTACAGTCGCCGCTGCCGAGCGTGTACTTGGGCAATTGTGATTTGTAAACCGGCTTTATTTTCCGAACGACTTCGTAATTCACGGAGGAATTACTTATGACAGAAGCAAACAAGATCCAGATATTTCAAAGTGCGGATGGCTCGGTCCATTTGGATGTCAGACTCGACCGTGAAACAGTGTGGCTTCGACAGGAACAGATGAGCGAGTTGTTCGGGCGTGAGCGCTCGGTCATAACCAAACACCTCCGCAATATTTTTGCGGAGCGGGAATTGGATGAGAATTCAGTACGTGCAAATTTTGCACATACTGCAGAGGACGGAAAAACATATCAGGTGAGTCACTACAATCTCGACGTCGTTATCTCTGTGGGCTATCGAGTGAAATCCCTGCAGGGAACCCGTTTTCGGCAATGGGCCACCAATGTCCTACGCCAACACCTCGTGCAGGGCTACACGCTCAATCGCGCCCGCTTCGAACAAAATGCCGTTGAGCTCGAACAGGCACTCGCACTGATCCGCAAAACCGCGCAATCGCCGGAGTTAACCCGAGATGCAGGCAGCGGTCTGGTGGAAATCGTCAGCCGCTACACGCAAACCTTCTTGTGGCTGCAACGCTATGACGAAGGCATGCTGAGTGAACCCGGCGGACAAGAAGGTGGCACGCTGCCAACCGAGACCGAAGCCCGCTCTGCATTGCGCGACCTGAAGCAGTTATTGATGACACGCGGTGAAGCGACAGATCTATTCGCGCGACCGCGCGATGACGGTTTGGCCGCGTTGTTGGGCAACCTTGATCAAACGGCGTTCGGCACCGCCGTATATCCCACGATTGAAAGCAAGGCCGCGCATCTGCTGTACTTCGTCGTAAAGAATCATCCATTCACCGACGGCAACAAACGCAGTGGCGCTTTTTTATTTGTGGACTTTCTGCATCGCAATGGCAGATTGTTCCGCCGTAACGGTGATCCCATCATTAACGATACGGGCCTGGCCGCACTCACGCTGCTGGTCGCCGAGTCCGATCCAAAACAGAAAGACG
>CAMLJR010000156.1 GCA_946480345.1 uncultured Spongiibacteraceae bacterium | reverse complement strand
GTTTCGCGGTAATCGATCGCGACGGTTTTATTTTGTTCGCGCAGATGCACGAGCATGAAACCGCCGCCGCCGAGATTGCCCGCCTCGGGCAACACCACCGCGAGTGCAAAACCCACCGCGACCGCCGCATCGATCGCATTGCCGCCGCGTTTCAGAATATCGGCGCCGATCTGCGAGGCGATGGCTTCTTCGCTGACCACCATGCCGTGGCGCGCGATGGTCGGTGCGAACACCGCGTCTTGCGCGTACAGCACCTGCTGCGTTTGCGCGAGCGCGGCCACAGACAGCAGGGCCGTCGCGATAACAAAGAAGCACGAATGCAGAAAACGCATGGCATTGGCTCGACAGGGAAGTGGGGCGGCAGTTTATCAGCTTGGGTGGGCGCGAACGGAGCCGTGCGGGTACGGAGCAGACATAGAAGAGGCGGAGTTACGAACTACCGATCAACCCGCGACATGCATGACCGCGATACGGCTGCCGCCACCGCGACGGCTGAGATCACCCGCCATGTCGGCGAGCGTGATCGTGGCGAGCTGCCGATTGATCAGCTCGGTAATCACATGCCAATTAGCGCGCATGCCGCAACCAGGGGAGAGGTTGCACTGGTCGTCTTCGTGCGTGCATTCGGTCAGCCCGATCGGGCCTTCGATCGCAGCGATCAGCTCGGCGACGGAAATACGATCCGGCTCGCGGCTCAGGCGATAGCCGCCCTTCAATCCACGCCGCGAGCTGACAATCCCGCCATCGACCAGCTGGCGCAGCAGCTTGCGCACCGTCGCATCCGGCACGCCGGTCTGCTGCACGATCGCTTCGGTCGTGAGCTGATCGGGCGCAGCCGCCAGGCAATCCGCGATCAACAGACCGTAATCAGCGAGTTTTCCGACTTTTAGCATCTATCCAATGGCTCGATATTAAGGCGGGGAGGCGATATTGCTTTCGGGACCGTCGACGACACGGAGGTCGTCGACGGCCTACAGGGACCCCTTTTTCTTCAAAAACAAAAAGGGCCGCGTGTCCCGAAAGAAGTCTCGCCTTCACGCCGAGTGATGGCACGAACCGAAGAGTACACCAATTTAGTATTGATTTTAATACCCTACCAAATTAGTATTCTATTCCCTAGCCAACCTCCCATTTCCTTCGCCTGCTGTGCGGGAGATAGCCAATGTCCGATGCTGCGAAAATCAGCGACTCCGCCGCCACGCTCGATGAGCTCGTTCAAAGCGAGTACGAGCACGGCTTCTATACCGATATCGAAGAAGACCGCATTGCGCCCGGCCTCAGCGAGGACGTTGTACGCCAGATTTCGGCGAAGAAGAATGAGCCCGAGTACATCCTCGAATGGCGCCTCGCCGCGTACCGTAAATGGCGCGAAATGCCGCTGCCGGATTGGGCATTGCTGAAGATCGCACCGATCGATTTCGAGGCAATTACCTATTACTCAGCGCCGAAGTCGATGGCCGACGGTCCGAAAAGCCTGGATGAAGTCGATCCCGAGCTGGTTCGCACCTACGAGAAACTCGGCATTCCGCTGCACGAACAATTGATGCTGGCCGGCGTCGCAGTCGACGCGGTGTTCGATTCGGTGTCGGTGGCGACAACCTTCAAGGACACGCTGTCCGAAGCCGGCGTAATTTTCTGCCCGATCTCCGAAGCGGTGCATCTGTACCCCGAACTGATCAAAAAGTATTTGGGCAGCGTCGTACCGCAGACCGACAATTTTTACGCGGCGCTGAACTCGGCGGTATTCTCCGATGGTTCATTCGTTTATATCCCCGAAGGCGTGCATTGTCCGCTCGAACTGTCGACATACTTCCGCATCAACGCGCAGAACACCGGTCAATTCGAACGCACGCTAATCATTGCCGACAAAGGCAGCTACGTGTCGTATCTCGAAGGCTGCACCGCGCCAAAGCGCGACGAAAATCAATTGCACGCAGCCGTGGTCGAATTGATCACGCTCGATGACGCCGAAATTAAATATTCGACGGTACAGAACTGGTATCCCGGCGACGAAAACGGCAAAGGTGGCATTTACAACTTCGTCACCAAGCGCGGCGCATGTCTCGGTGCGCGCTCGAAAATTTCGTGGACGCAGGTCGAAACCGGCTCGGCGATTACTTGGAAATACCCGAGCGTGATTTTGCGCGGCGACGACAGCGTCGGCGAATTTTATTCGGTCGCGCTGACCAAGCACATGCAACAGGCCGACACCGGCACCAAGATGATTCACATGGGCCGCAACACAAAAAGCTCGATCATCTCGAAAGGCATTTCCGCCGGCCGCAGCCAGAACACCTATCGCGGTCTGGTGCGCATCAATCCGCGTGCGGAAAAAGCGCGCAATTACACGCAGTGCGATTCGCTGCTCATCGGCAATCAATGCGGCGCGCATACGTTTCCGTATATCGAATCGAAACAGCCGAGCGCGGTCATCGAGCACGAGGCGAGCACATCGCGCATCAACGAAGAACAATTGTTCTATCTGCAAAGCCGCGGCATCGATGCCGAACAAGCGGTGGCCATGATCGTCAACGGCTTCTGTAAAGAAGTGTTCGATCAATTGCCGATGGAGTTTGCGGTTGAAGCGCAGAAACTATTGGAAATCAGTCTCGAAGGCAGCGTCGGTTAAGCGCGCGTCGTCAACAATTCATTTGAGAAATTGCTTATGTTGAAAATCACCGATTTGCACGCCGCGATCGACGGCAAGGAAATTCTGAAAGGCCTGAGCCTGGAAATTCCGACTGGCGAAGTGCACGCGATCATGGGCCCGAACGGCTCCGGCAAGAGCACGCTAACACGCGTACTCAGCGGCGATCCACGTTATGAAGTATTGAGCGGCAGCGTCGAACTCGACGGCGAAGATCTATTGGCGAAGCCGGCCGAAGAACGCGCACGCGCCGGATTATTCCTCAGCTATCAATATCCGGTCGCCGTGCCCGGTGTCAGCAATATTCAATTTCTGAAAGCGGCGGTGAATGCGCGCCGCGAAACGCTCGGCGAAGGTCCGCTCGATGCACTGCAATTACTCGAACGCGCGCGCGAAGGTTTGAAGCACGTCAATCTCGATGACAGTTTTTTGCAGCGCGCAGTGAACGAAGGCTTTTCCGGCGGCGAAAAGAAACGCAATGAATTGTTGCAGATGTGGCTGCTGCAACCGCAGCTGTGTCTGCTCGACGAGGCCGATTCGGGTCTCGATATCGATGCGCTGAAAGTTGTCGGCGATGTCGTCAACAGCATGCGCGATCCGCAGCGCAGCTTTTTACTGATCACACACTACCGCCGTTTGCTCGATCACATTCCGCCCGATCACGTGCATATTCTGTCGGCGGGCAAAATCGTCGCGAGCGGTGGCATCGAACTCGCCGAAGAACTCGAACGCAGCGGTTATCGCGGCATCGCCGCCTAACGTTGCATAAAGAGTGACGACGATGGGAACCGCAGTGAACGTACTCGAACAATACACCGCGCTAATCGATGCGCGGCTGCATCAGCGCCGCGATCCGGCATGGCTGCGACAATTGCGCGAAACCGCGCTCGCGAATCTGCAAAAACGCGGCGTGCCGAATAAACGCTGGGAAAGCTGGCATTACAGCGCGCTCGATTTCTGGCTGACACAATTCAGTGAGCAACACAGCCTCGCGCCCATCACGCCGGATGAAACCGCGCCGCATACCGCACTCGATATTCCCGACGGACATCTGCTGCATTTCAATCACGGCTATTTGATCGATCAGCAATTGCAGCACGACGAGCGCGATGCGTTTTCGTTGTTGCCGCTCAGCGAAATGCACGAACGCGATCATGCGGAATTACTGGAATGGCTGCGCACCACGCAACATGCCGATCCGCTCGCCGATCTCGCCACTGCACTGGCGCCGGAAAGCTGGGTGTTGATGATCGAGCAGGGTACGCGCGTTAAACATCCGATCGTAATTTCGCATCGCAACAGCCAACCCGGCAGCCAGATCAGCCAGTTAATCGTGTGGGCGCGTGCGAACAGCGAAGCGACCGTGGTCGAACATTTTTCGTCGAGCACGAACGATGTCGCGCTGCATTGCGCACATATCGCTACCAAACTCGACGCGAACAGCAAACTGACTTACGCACGCATCAACCGCGACGGCGAACAATCGCAACATCTCGGCGTGCTTGAAAGTCGTATCGCACGCGATGCGCGTCTGCAATTGCAGGTGATGGAAAGCGCAAGCGCCGAGCATTTGCGCAATCGCATTCGCAACGGCATTTATGTGCAGCTCGCCGAGCCGAATGCCGAATTTATCGCGCGCGGTGCGTTTGCCGCCAGCGATCAGCAGCATATCGATTATCACTTCACCGTCGAGCATTTAAGCGATCACGGTCGCAGCGATATTCTGATGCAGGGCCTCGCTACCGATCGCAGCCGCGGCATCGTCAACGGCCGCATTTATATCGCGGCGAATACGCGTTGCAATGACGGCCATTTCACCACCCACAATTTATTACTGTCGGCCGATGCGGAAATCGACGCGAAGCCCGAACTCGAAATCTACGCCGACGAAGTGAAATGCGCGCACGGCGCGACGGTCGGCCAGCTCGATGAAGAACAATTGTTGTATCTGCGTTCACGCGGCATCGATCGCGAACAGGCGATCGCATTGTTGACCGAGGGCTTTTTGAAAGCGGGCTTGCTCGATAGCGGCAATCACGCCTTGAACGAATTTTTTACCGAGCAATTGCTCGTCGCATTACCGAGCAGCGGAGCGTAATCAATGAATGCCTCGTCGCCTTCTATCGCGTTCGATCCCGAATTGATTCGCCGCGATTTTCCGGTACTCAATCAACAGGTGCACGGTCGTTCACTGGTTTATCTCGATAATGCGGCAACGACGCATAAACCGCGCGCGGTCATCGAAGCCGTTGCGCGTTATTACGAGCACGATAATTCGAATGTGCATCGCGGCGTACACACGTTGAGTCAGCGCGCGACCGATCAGATGGAAGCATCACGCGATATCGTGCAGCGCTTCATCAATGCACCGGCGCGTGAGCAGGTAATTTTCACCAGCGGTACGACAGTATCGATCAATCTCGTCGCGCATGGTTTTGCACGCGCATTTTTAAAAGCCGGCGATGAAGTGCTGATTACCGGCATGGAACATCACGCGAACATCGTGCCGTGGCAGCAGGCGTGCGAATTTTCCGGCGCCACATTGAAAGTCGTGAATATCACCGACGCGGGCGAACTCGATCTCGACGATTTCAAAAGCAAATTATCGCCGCGCACGAAAATCGCTGCGTTCGTGCATGTATCGAACGCGCTCGGCACGATTAATCCCATCGAACAAATGATCGCGCTCGCCAAAGCGGTCGGGGCGGCGATATTAATCGACGGCGCACAGGCGATTGCGCACACGCCGGTCGACGTGCAAAAGCTCGATTGCGACTTTTATGTTTTTTCCGGTCACAAACTGTATGGGCCGACTGGCACCGGCGTGCTGTATGGCAAACGCGAGTGGCTCGATAAATTGCCGGTGTATCAAACCGGCGGCGACATGATTCGCGAGGTTTCGTTCGAACGCACCACGTTCGCGCCGATCCCGAGTAAATTCGAAGCCGGCACGCCGCATATCGCCGGCATCATCGGCCTCGGCGCGGCAATAAATTATTTATCGAGCCTGCCGTGGACTGCTGTCGTCGAGCACGAACATAAACTGCTCGCGTATGCGACCGAGCGCGCACAGCAGATTCCCGGCTTGAAAATCTACGGCACTGCCGCCAATAAAGCCGCTGTGCTGTCGTTTGTGCTCGATGGCGTGCATCCGCACGATATCGGTACGTTCCTCGATTTTGATGGAATCGCCGTACGCGCCGGCCACCACTGCGCGATGCCGGTAATGCAGCGTTTCGATGTGCCCGCCACCGCGCGTGCTTCATTCGCGATTTACAACACGCTCGCCGAAGTCGATGCGTTGATCGCGTCGATTGAATCGGTGCGAAAAACTTTTGCATAGAGATCGAACATGAACCCGGAATTACGCGCGCTGTATCAGGAAATGATTCTCGACCACGGTCGCAGACCGCGGCATTTCGGCGCGCCGGAAAAATTCACGCATAAGCTCGAAGCGTTCAATCCGCTGTGCGGCGATCGTTTAACGCTGTACGCAACACTCGAAGATGGTGCGGTTAAAAATATTCAATTCGACGGTAAAGGCTGTGCGATTTCGGTCGCATCGGCCTCGATGATGTGCGACGAAGTCGAAGGCAAGTCGTGCACGCACGCGGCCGATTTGTTTCACAATTTTCACCAGATGGTGACGGGACAGGCGCCTGCGGGAAAAATCGGACGCCTGGAAATTCTCGCCGGCGTGAAAGATTTTCCGGCACGCGTGAAATGCGCAACGCTGGCGTGGCACACGCTCGACCATATGTTGAAGGGCGATTTC
>CAMLJR010000155.1 GCA_946480345.1 uncultured Spongiibacteraceae bacterium | reverse complement strand
TGCTCGCTGGTCGGACCGAGCTCGGCCATGTTGCCGAGAATCAAACGGCGCACACCGCTGTATTCCGCGAGCACATCGATTGCCGCCTTAACCGCGCCGGGATTGGCGTTGTAGCTATCGTCGATCACGCTTTCGCCGTGTGTGCCGAGGCAGGGATATAAGCGGCCCGGCATTGCATGGACAGCGGCAAGTCCGGCGCGAATCTGGTCAAGCGTAAGGCCCGCTGCGATGCTCGCCGCTGCTGCCGCCAAGGCGTTGCGAACGTTGTGCGCGCCGAGTAATGGCATCGCGATCGCGATATCGCCGTTCGGAGTATGCAGCGTGAAGCGCACGCCGGCTGCGTCGCGCATGATGCCGCTCGCGCTGACCATCGCGTTGCGATCCACGCCAAAAGTAATGACGCGATGCGAACCGGCGAGGCCGCGCCAAAGCGCTTCGTATTCGCTGTCGACGTTGATGATTGCGGTCCCGTGTTCGCGCAGCCCTGCGAAAATTTCGCCTTTGGTCGCCGCAATCGTATCGACGCTGCCGAATCCTTCGAGATGCGCCGGTAACGCGCTGGTGACGATCGCGATATCGGGCTCGGCGAATCGGCACAGGTATTCGATATCGCCCCGCCGCGCCGCACCCATTTCGATGACGGCGTAACGATGATTCGGTGCGAGCCGCAGCAAAGTCAGCGGCACGCCGATTTCATTATTTAAATTGCCCTGCGTCGCGAGCGTATCGCCGTTCTGCGCAAAAATCGCCGCCAGCATTTCTTTGCACGTGGTCTTACCGGCGCTGCCGGTGACGCCGATGACCGGCCCGGTGAATTTGCGGCGATTCATCCGCGCGATCAGCCCGAGCGCCGCCCGCGTATCGCCGACCTGCAACTGCGGAATGCTGCTGCTGGTGACGTTCTGCACGATAGCCGCGACCGCACCCTTAGCCGGCACCTCGGCGACGAAATCGTGCCCGTCGAACCGCTCGCCGCGCAGTGCGACATAGACATCGCCATCGCGGACATGGCGGCTGTCGGTAGTGACGCCGCTGATCGCGCGGTCGTCGCTCCACAGCGTGACGCTCAGTTCCGCCGCAATCGCGCGCAGGGACAATGCTTCCATCATGCCGGCCCCCTCGCGAACAAGGCAGCGCGCGCCACCGCGACATCGCTGAACGGCCGCATATCGTGGCCGACGATCTGATAATCCTCATGCCCCTTGCCGGCGATTAGCACGATATCGCCGCGCTGCGCGTGATTGATGGCATAGGCGATAGCGGCGGCACGATCGCTTTCGATAACCGCATGGCCGCCGACACCGGCGTGAATATCGTCGAGAATCTGCTGCGGGTTTTCGCTACGCGGGTTATCCGATGTCAGCACCACGGCATCCGCCAGTCGCGCGGCCACCGACCCCATCAGCGGGCGCTTACCTTTATCGCGGTCGCCGCCGCAGCCGAATACGCACCAGAGCTTGCCGTCGCAATGACGACGCACTGCCATCAGCGCCTGCTCGAGTGCGTCGGGCGTGTGGGCATAATCGACGACGACTTCGATTTCGCCGACGCCGCCAACGCGTTGCATGCGGCCGGCGATCGGGCGCAGTGTCGGCACCAGCGCTTGCAGCTGTTCAGCGCTAAAGCCGAGCTGACCGAGCACGCCGACAACAGCCAGCAAGTTCGCCAAATTGAACTCGCCCAGCAAATGGCTGCGCAACGTCAACTCGCCCCAGGGAGTTGCGACCTGTGCGATAACGCCATCGGCGCGGAATTCGGCATTGCGCACCGCAATCGCAGCATCGCCATGCAGCGTGTAATCGAGAACGCGCAATTTGGACTCGAGCTTGGCGGCGAGTTCGGCGCCAAACACGTCGTCGCGATTGATGACCGCAAATTCGACGCCCGGCAAGTCAAACAGCCGCGCCTTGGCCGCGCCGTAATTCGCCATCGTGCCGTGGAAATCGAGGTGGTCGCGGCTCAGATTCGTGAATACGGCGCCGCGCATGCGAATGCCATCGACGCGGCCCTGAACGAGGCCGTGCGACGAGACTTCCATCGCCGCATGAGTGACGCCCTGATCCCGCCATTGCGCAAGTTGCTGTTGCAGCGCAATCGGATCGGGCGTTGTTAAACCGCCGCCAATCACCGAACCATCGAGGCTGCTGCCGAGGGTGCCGACGACGCCGCACGACTGGCCGCTGGCGCGCAACGCCTGTCCGAGCAGTTGTGTGCAGCTGGTCTTGCCATTGGTACCGGTAACGCCGATCACTTGCAGCGATGCGCTGGGATGATCGAAAAAGCGGTCGGCGATAACACTGACTTTGTTGCGCAACTGCGGAATCTTGATCAGCGGCAGCGTCAGGTCGGCGCGCTCGATACCGCTTTCCGCAATGATGGCGATGGCGCCATTCGCGATGGCCTGGTCGATGAATTGGCGGCCGTCGATGTGCTCGCCCGGATATGCGAGAAACACATCGCCCGGATGCACGTGGCGGCTGTCGAGCGCGAGACCACCCACCGCCAGTAACGCGAGCGGCGGCGCCAGCTCGGGCAACAGATCGCCAAGCGTCTTGCGTGGTTGCAGATGCAGCGCCGCCGCCATCATACGGGCCCCCGACCGGCTGGTTTCGGCTGGCCATTGGCAATTCTCGGCTGACCCTTGGCAACTTTTGACTGACCATCGGCAATTTGCGGCAGCGTTTGATCCGGCGCGACATTCAGCAGACGCATCGCGCCGCTCACGACTTTCGCGAATACCGGTGCGGCGACGTCGCCACCGTGGTAGCGACCGAGGCTGGCATCATCGACCACGATGGCGGCGACGACGCGCGGCGATGAGGCTGGCGCGAAACCGATAAAGAGCGAGCGGTAGCGATCTTCGTAGCCGTGCGCGCCAACCTTGTGCGCGGTACCCGTTTTGCCGGCGACCGAGTAACCCGGGATCGCCGCGCGTTTGCCGGTGCCTTCCGGACCGACCACGGTTTTCATCATTTCCGCGACCTGATTGGCCACGCCTGCCGAAACCACCTGTTTGCCTTCGGGTGCAGGGCCTTCGCGACGCAGCAAACTGACCGCTTCAAGCCGGCCGCTGTTGGCAAAGACGCTGTACGCGCGCGCCAGTTGCAGCGGCGTCGCCTGCATGCCGTAGCCGAATGCGAAATTGGCGCGCTCGATGTTCGACCAACGATTGCGCAGCGGCAGCACCCCATGCTGTTCGCCGGGGAAACCCGTGTCGGTACCACTGCCGATACCAAAACGGCTGTACACATCCCAGATCGACTTTTCGTCGAGCGCCAGCGCAACGCGGGTGATACCGACCTGGCTGGATTTGGTGATGACCTTGGTGACGTTGATCATCCCGAAATTGACCGGATCTTTGAGCGTTTTGCCATCGACGACGATGTAACCGGGATTGCCGTCGATCGCGGTCTGCGGATTGAATTTGCCGCTTTCAAGCGCGGCAACCATGGTCAGCGGCTTCATGGTCGAACCGGGTTCGATCAGATCGAGCATGGCGCGGTTGCGCAGACCTGCCGCATTGACGCGCGCGCGGTTGTTCGGGTTCAGCGCGGGCTGGTTTGCCATCGCCAAGATTTCGCCGGTCTGGCAATCGAGCAGCACCACCGAGCCGGCGCTGGCACCCATTTCCTGCAACGCCGAACGCAGCTCGCGGTGCGCCAGGTATTGCAGCCGCAGATCGATGCTGAGCACCAGATCGCGGCCAGGACGCGCCGGCTGGCCGGCATCGATTTCGCGGATGATCTTGCCGGTGAGGTCCTTCAGCACACGCTTGCTGCCCGGCACGCCGGACAGGTAGTCGTTGTACGCCAGTTCGAGACCTTCCTGGCCGACATCGTCGATATCGGTGAAGCCGAGTAAATGGGCAGTCACCTCGCCGGCCGGATAAAAACGACGAAATTCCCGCTGCGCGTACACGCCGGGAATCTTCAATGCCGCAACCTGATCGGCGACGCCGGGCGGTAAATGACGGCGCAAATAAACGAAGCGCTTGCCGCGCAGCGTCATTTTGCTTTCCAACTCACTGCGCTTCATACCGAGCGCGCGTGCCAGCTCCGGCCAGCGCGTTTGCGCGGCAACGGCCAGACGGCCAGCTTCGGAATCGGTTTTGTTGGGGTTGGCCTGGGTCGGGTTTACCCAGATCGACACGACCGGCGTACTGATCGCGATCGGCTCGCCATTGCGGTCGAGAATCTGGCCGCGATGAGCGGGAATAACTTCGGTGCGAATGCTGCGCGCATCGCCCTGGCCTTGCAGAAATTCGTAGCCGCGATCGGTATCGAGCACCTGCAACATCAGCAGACGCCAGATCATAAGACCGAGCAGCGCGCCCAGCACGGCGAGCACAGCCGCGAGCCGCCAGCGCGGCAAGGCCGCGGCAGCGCGTTCGCTCATGGATTCACCACTTTGATAGTGGCAGGATCCGGCATCACCATGTCCAATCTGCTCTCTGCACTTTGACTGACACGCTCGTATGCGGCGAGCGTGCCTTGCTCCAATAACAAACGCTCCCAATCTTCATCGAGAGCCCATTCGCGTCTTTGTTGTTGCTGTGATTCATTGAACAGCGTCCGGCTGCGGTGCGTCGTGAACACGAGCATCAAGGAACTGATAACGACTGCAATCAGCAGAATTACCGAGATCAGCAATTGCCCGGGACGCAAAAAGCGCTGTGTCGCTGCCGTCGTTTTGTTCATAGAGGCTGCCTGCAACCACGCGATTCGCATCAATTGGCTCCGTTCCTGTTTGTTGTTATCGATTCCCTGCCGTCAAGCCACCTTTTCCGCGACACGCAATACCGCTGAGCGCGCGCGCGGGTTCAACTCCACTTCCTGCGCCGACGGCTTGATCGCCTTTCCCAGCGTGCGCAACCGAATCTGTAATTGACTGCTCGTTACCGGGATATACGACGGCAGATCATCACCGCGCACATGTCCGCGCATGAAGCGCTTCACCAACCGATCTTCAAGCGAATGAAAGCTGATTACCGCCAGCCGCCCGCCGATCGCCAGCACGTCCAACACCTCAGCGAGAAACCGCTCCAGATCGCCCAGCTCGTTATTCACGTGGATGCGAATCGCCTGGAACGCGCGGGTGGCGGGATTCTTGCCCTTTTCCCACGCCGGATTCGCCTCGGCGACGATCTTGGCGAGCTGCAACGTGCCGACTATCGGCTGCTCCACTCGCGCCTCCACAATGGCGCGAGCGATACGCTTGGCGAAACGCTCCTCGCCGTACTCTTTCAAAACCTGCGCGATCTCGCCTTCTTCCGCGCGGGCCAACCAGTCGGCGGCCGACTCGCCTGCCGCCGGATTCATCCGCATATCGAGCGCGCCATCATTAATGAAGCTGAAGCCGCGCTCGGCTTGATCGAGCTGCGGTGACGACACACCCAGATCGAGTAACACACCCGCGATGGGCTTATCGACATGCTCCGCAGCCAGCAGCGTGCGCACATCGGCGAACGAGCCTTGCACCATCCCGAAACGCCGATCCTGCTGCGCGAGCGCATGGCCCGAAGCAACCGCCTGCGGATCCTTATCGATACCGATCAAGCGCGCGTTCGGCCCCAGTTTCGATAACAACAAGCGGCTGTGCCCACCGCGCCCGAACGTGCCGTCGACATAAACGCCGTCGATATCGTTGATCAGCCCAGTCACCGCCTCTTCGAGCAGGACGGTCTGGTGTTCCGGCGATTCCACGCGTCGCCTAGATGTTCAACGACAGCGCCGCGTCCGGCAGCTCGCCATCGTCGTCGGCATCATCAATGCTGGCGGCCCAAGCCGCTTCGCTCCAGATTTCAAGTCGATGGCCGAGACCGGCGATCATCAAATCCTTATCGAGGCCGGCGAACTCGCGCAGCGTCGGCGGCAGCAACACGCGGCCATTGGTATCCATCTCCAACGGCGCCGCATGCCCCAATAACTTGCGCTGCAGTCGACGGACCGCAGCGCTCTGGATATTCGGCAAAGCCTGAATTTGGGGAGCGAGTAATTGCCATTGCGGCTCCGCGTAAACGAGCAGACAGCGTTCGGCGTGATGCGCAGTCACGACAATGCGGCCGCCGCATTCGGCGACCAATTGGTCGCGAACGCGCGCCGGAATCGCCAGACGCCCTTTGGCATCCATGGTGACGGCATAACTGCCTGAGTACACTTTATTTAACCTGCCCTTCGGGCTCGTTGCCCGCTTCGACTCTCAAGCCGAAAAAAACCACAAAAAACCACTTTTCGCCACAATTTCGACGCACTATAGGTAGGCAGCTAAAACCTTGTCAAGCGCGTTAAGTGGCGATTCCACAAAGATATTTTTACGATTGGCGAGAAGCGAAGAGGGTTCGAAAAAAATGGATAGAGCGACCGGAGCGCATACTCTGTATAAACAAAAAACTGCGCTCTGTACTTAAAGTAAAACCTGAGAAGATGTCGCGTTGCAGTACAAATAATAAGCGGAGAAAAAAAGCGAGTCGGCCTATAAGCCGGGTTCTGTCGAGAACAGTCATTCATCTAGGACCTGC
>CAMLJR010000154.1 GCA_946480345.1 uncultured Spongiibacteraceae bacterium | reverse complement strand
AGCCCGCCGTTCATTATGCGACTTGCGTTTATTTGCTCAGCTTTTCATCTGCAGTGAGCTGTCGCGCCTCGCTTTCCAGCATGACCGGAATGCCATCCCGAATCGGATACGCGAGCCCGCTCGCGCGGCATACCAGCTCTTGTTTTACTTCGTCGTACTGCACCGGCGCTTTCGTGACCGGGCACACCAGTATTTCCAATAGCTTTTTATCCAGCATGTTCGTCATCTCAACCATCGTTAATTCGCAGAAGTTTTACTCGAAGAGCCTTGGTTCGGGGAAGAAACCGTCGCATGGCTTGGCATCGGCTCGACGACCAATTGCGGATCGATGCGCACGTCGAACCAATTCATGCGCCAGTCGAGGTGAGGACCGCTCGCTCTACCCGTGGCGCCAACTTCGCCGACTACATCGCCGGCCTTTACGGCCGCGCCGGTTTTAACGAGCAGACGGCTCAAATGCATGAACGTGGATGATACCCCGTAACCGTGATCCATGATCAGGGTGCCGCCGGAGAAGAACATGTCCGGATGCGCGAGCGTGACGATTGCATCAGCCGGCGCGCGCACGGCAGTGCCTGTCTGCGCGGCAACATCGACACCAAAATGCGGGCGCCCGGGCGTGCCGTTGTAAATACGCTGGCTGCCGTATACACCGCTGATCGGCCCGAGCAACGGCCATTGCATCGGCACCAGAAAATCGAGGCGATCGCTATTCACCGCACGCGCCGCGTCGACCAATTTCTTTTCTTCGAGAATGCGCTGCAACTGTTCGGGTGGCGGTTCGACGGTTTGCTGCGGTACACCGGTAACGCTTTGAATGGCGTATTTGCGCTGCGCGACTTGCAGCGTGTGTGCTGTGCGCCGCCCGTCACTACTGATTTCGATTAACGTCGCCGTCGGTTTGGCATCGCGATCGAAACCGATAACGAAACGCCCGCTCGGTGTCACGCGCACCGGCTTATCATCGAGGAGCAGTTGAGTACCGGGCGCAACAATGCCGAACAATAGGCCGCCTTGCTCGGGCGATTTATCGAGTTCGAATGCAAATGTCGGCGCCGATGTCAGCGCCGCAATCAGCAAAATGTTTCGCAGAAAACGCATGAGATTAGCCATTCGTGAATTGATTTAATTACCATGCTAACGATTAGCTCAACGCAAAAACATCGAGTTCTTACCAATGGGTCGTTATCGTCCACCGCAGCGCGCCGGTTCTCGCTACATCACGCCGGAAGGCCTCGCGGTATTGCGCGCAGAATTGCATCAACTCTGGAAAATCGAACGCCCGCAGGTTACCGCCGTTGTGCATGAAGCCGCAAAAAACGGCGATCGCTCGGAAAATGGCGATTACATTTACGGCAAACGGCGTCTCGCTGAAATCGATCGCCGCGTGCGCTTTTTAACCAAGCGTCTCGATCAACTCGAAGTGGTTGAACAAATTCCCGCGGATCAACAGCGCATTTTCTTTGGCGCCTGGGTAACCGTCGAGGATGAGGAAGGCGAAATGCTGACTTATCGCATCGTCGGCCCCGACGAATTCGATCTGAGCAAAAACAAGTTGAGTATGGATTCACCGCTCGCCCGCGCCTTGCTGGGAAAACGCGTTGGCGACGATATCGTTTTTCAAAGTCCTGCGGGAGAACGTGAGCTGTATATCGAAGCGGTTTCCTACAGCGCGCCGCTTTAAATCTACAGCGCACCCGCTTGACCTAAAGCCCTTCTGCCTGAAGTAGTGCGTGCGCTTTCAATAATCCAGCGCACGAAATCACATCGGTGATTTTTCCTTGCATTACCCACTGCACCGCCTCGGTGAACGGCAGACGCAGCACTTCAAGATCGGCTTCGGTGTGCTCAAGATGCTGTTCGCCGCCGATTAAATCGCGTGCGATGAAAACAACGCCCTCTTCGTCGGTCACCGATTTCGAAATATGCAGACGCATCAATTCGCGCCAGTCACGTGCGCTATAGCCGGTTTCTTCTTTTAATTCGCGCTGCGCTGCGAGCAGTGGATTTTCGTCGAGCACACCGCCGCCCATCGGAATTTCCCACAACGGTTGATTCAACGTGTAGCGAAATTGCCGCACCAACCACGTATAACCGTGCTGGTCGATGGGAATGATGCCGATCGCGCGCGTTTTGAAATGCACGACACCGTATATACCTTCGCTGCCGGCCGGCGTGATCACTTGTTGATGCGTTACGCTGATCCACCGATTGTCGTACACCGACTGACTGCTGACGCGGCGCCACGGACCAATTTGAACGACTTCTTTCGTTTCGGACATAATGAATCCGGAATTCGTTAACAATAAAGGCGATGCGCTTCGAACTTAACGCCGCACATCGGTGTCTGTCACCCCTAACTAAACATTTCTTCAACCTAACTAAATACGTTTCTGTCACCCTAACCAAATAAATTGAAGCCAACAACAAGGAGTACAGTTTATGAGCAAACCCTGGCGCGCCGGGTTAATGATATTAACGATGTTGGCGCTGCCGCTGCTCGCGATGAACTCCGCCCATGCGGATGAATTCGCCGATGCCCTGGCGCAGTTTCACGAGTCCGAAGCCACGCAACCGTTTTTCAACAACGCGTATGGCTATGCAATTTTTCCGAACGTCGGCAAAGGCGGCGTCGGTATCGGCGGCGCGTATGGCAAAGGTCGGGTTTATCGCGGTGGCAACCATGTCGGCGATGTATCGCTGATACAGCTCAGTTTCGGTTTTCAATTGGGCGGGCAGGTTTTCAGCGAGTTGATCTTCTTTGAAAACAAAGAAGCATTCGACTGGTTCACCGGCGGCTCGTTTTCGTTCGATGCGCAAGCATCCGCTGTGGCGATTGCCACCGGCGCCGGCATTCAAGCCGGCACCACCGGAGTGGGCGCGAACGCCACACAGCGATTTAACCGCGCGGTTTATCTCAATGGCGTCGCGGTGTTTTCCATGCAAAAAGGCGGTTTGATGTACGAAGCCAGCCTCAGCGGCCAGAAATTTTCTTACAGCCCTCGCTAAAATCTCGCCTTAATCTGCTCACATAATGCTTCGCGCCTCGTAATAGAGGCGCCAATCCCTTGATCGGCACAGGGGAAATTCCCGCATCGGTGTGATTAAATACGCGCCTTTCCAACATACCCTTCGCACTCCAGCCCTACCGATTATCACGCGGGATACCCCATGAGCAGCCGCCTTTTTTCCATCAATTCGTCATCTCTTTCTCCCGTTAATTCTTCATTAAGTGCCTTCGTTCGCCGTCATATCGGCCCCGAGCCGACACAAATCGACGCGATGTTGAAAGCGATTGGCGCGACCTCGCTCGAACAATTGATCGAATCGACCGTACCCGCATCGATCCTGCGCAAAGACACGATGGACTTACCGGCAGCGTTATCGGAAGCCGATGCGCTCACGAAATTGCGCGCCATCGCCGCGCAAAACCAGGTATTCCGCTCGCACATCGGCATGGGCTATTACGACACGCACACGCCGCTCGTGATTCTGCGCAACGTGCTGGAAAACCCCGGCTGGTATACCGCATACACGCCGTATCAGCCGGAAATTTCACAGGGCCGTCTCGAAGGTTTGTTGAATTATCAGCAGATGGTGATGGACCTGACCGGCATGGAATTGGCGAATGCCTCGCTGCTCGACGAAGGCACCGCCGCTGCCGAAGCGATGACGCTGGTGCAGCGCGTCAATAAAAAATCGAAAAGCGAAACATTTTTTATCGCCGACGATTGCCATCCGCAGACGATCGCTGTTGTGCAAACGCGCGCGCATCATCTCGGTTTCAACATCGTCACCGGAAATCCGCAAACCGATTTACTCGGCGGCGATTTCTTCGGCGCGCTGCTGCAATATCCGAACACTTACGGCGATGTGATCGATCTGCGCACGCTGATCGAAAAAGCACATCTGCAAAATACGCTGATCGTCACCGCATCCGATTTGCTCAGCCTCGTTATGCTGACGCCGCCGGGCGAAATGGGCGCGGATGTTGTCGTCGGTAACAGCCAGCGTTTCGGCGTACCGATGGGTTACGGCGGCCCGCATGCGGCGTTTTTTGCTACGCGCGATGAATACAAACGTTCAGCACCGGGCCGCATCATCGGTGTATCGGTGGATCGTCACGGCAATCAAGCGTTGCGCATGGCGATGCAAACGCGCGAGCAACATATTCGCCGCGAAAAAGCCACGAGTAATATCTGCACCGCGCAAGCACTGCTGTCGATCTGCGCAGCGTTTTATGCGGTGTATCACGGCCCGAACGGCTTACGCGAAATTGCGCAGCGTGTGCATCGGCTGACACAAATTCTCGCAGCGGGTTTCGAGCAACTCGGCGTTGCGCGAATTAACGCGAATTACTTCGATACGCTGACATTGCAAATCGGTGCGCAACAATCCGAAATCATCGCGCGCGCCGAAGCGGCGCAAATTAACTTACGCAAAGTGGGCAGCGATCGTATCGGCATCAGCCTCGATGAAACGACAACGGCGGATGATATTGCCGCGCTGTGGCAAATCGTTATCGCTCGCGATGCGCATTTATCGGTGAACGGTATCGATGCACAGCTCGACGAAAAATTCGGTTTCGCCGAAAGCACGCAACGCAGCAGCGAATTTCTGACGCATCCGGTGTTCAACAGTTATCACTCCGAAACCGAAATGCTGCGCTACATGAAGCGGCTCGAAAACAAAGATATTGCGCTGAACCAAACGATGATCGCGCTCGGCTCGTGCACGATGAAATTAAATGCAACCGCCGAAATGATTCCGATCACGTGGCCGGAATTCAATCGGCTGCATCCGTTCGCGCCGCTCTCACAAGCGCAGGGTTATCAGCAATTATTCCGCGATCTCGAAAAAATGCTGATCGAAACGACTGGCTACGACGCGGTATCGCTGCAACCGAACGCCGGCTCGCAGGGCGAATACGCCGGCCTGCTCGCGATCAAGCGCTATCACGAAAGCCGCAACGAAGGTCATCGCGATACCGTATTGATTCCAAGCTCCGCGCATGGCACCAATCCGGCAACCGCTTCGCTCGCCGGATTAAAAGTCGTCATCGTCGAATGCGATAGCAACGGCAATGTCGATATCGACGATCTGAAACTCAAAGCGGAAAAATATCAAAACGTATTGTGCGCATTAATGGCGACGTATCCGTCGACGCACGGCGTATTCGAAGAAGGCATTATCGAAATCTGCGACATCGTGCATCGTCACGGCGGTCAGGTGTATGTCGACGGCGCGAATTTAAATGCGCTCGTCGGAGTTGCCGCGCCGGGTAAATTCGGCGCCGATGTATCGCATATCAATCTGCATAAAACCTTCTGCATTCCCCACGGCGGCGGTGGCCCCGGCATGGGTCCGATCGGTGTCGCAAAACATCTCGCGCCGTTCCTGCCGAGTAATCCGGTGCAACCCGTTAATGATTTGCCGGCGAATAACGATGTGGTTTCCGCCGCACCGTGGGGCAGCGCATCGATTCTGCCAATCTCGTGGATGTACGCCGCGATGATGGGGCCGGATGGTTTAACGCAGGCGACACAAGTAGCGATTTTGAATGCGAATTATGTCGCCGAACGTTTGCGCGAACATTTCCCCGTGCTTTACACCGACCGCAACGGTCGCGTCGCGCACGAATGTATTATCGATTTACGCCCATTAAAAGAAGCCACCGGCATCAGCGAAGAAGACATCGCGAAACGCCTGATGGATTTCGGCTTCCACGCACCGACCATGTCGTTCCCCGTTCCCGGCACATTGATGATCGAACCGACCGAAAGCGAATCGCTCGATGAATTGAATCGTTTCTGCAATGCATTGATTCATATTCGCGGCGAAATCGAGCGCGTAAAAAGCGGTGAATTCGATCCGCTCGATAATCCTTTGAAGAACGCACCGCATACCGCCGAGGAATTAACTGCCACAAATTGGGAACACCGCTACACGCGCGAAGAAGCTGCATATCCTGTGGTTGAATTGCGCGAGCGCAAATACTGGCCGCCGGTCGCGCGTATCGACAATGTGTATGGCGATCGGAATCTGTTTTGTGCGTGTCCTGGGGTTGATGCGTTTAGGGAGTGAGACGTTTTTGTGGATGTGAAATGAAAGTGGTTAACGCTCTTCGCGGCTGAGTTCCGGGTCAAGACCACGCTTCAAATAGTTACTCGACCTGATTCAGAACAAGTTGTGCAGCATCGTCCTGCTTGTCTGGCGGCCACTTATATTTACGCAAAATACGTTTTACCAGTAGACGCAATTTCGCACGCACACTGGCCAAAACGATGCGAATAACCCGGCTCCTGCAACCACTCCAGCGCTTCTTTTTCTAATTGCTCTTCGGTCATCACCACAAATCCGGTTTGTTCTTTTTTAGCCACTGCACAACACGCGCATTTAATTCGTTGGCGTGCTGCAAACATTCATTGGCCATCGATTCGCTGACCACATCGCCCGAGTAATCGATCACATTGCGCTGTTTGCGCAAACCATCCAGCGTCACCATCACAGCCCGCTCAATGTCGATGCTGTGC
>CAMLJR010000153.1 GCA_946480345.1 uncultured Spongiibacteraceae bacterium | reverse complement strand
CAGCATCGCCCAGGTGCGCTCTTCTTTACTTGGCGTTATCGCCGGTAAAAATTCCGCTTCGTTCGTTTCCACTTATTGCTCCTCCCCCGTTTGAGTTTCGCCCCAGCGTTTCATCAACGCGTGTTCGACGCCAAGCTGATCGAGAACGCGCGCAACCATAAAATCGATCAGCTCGGCGATCGATTGCGGCCGTTGATAAAACCCGGGGCTCGCCGGCATTACGATCGCGCCCATGCGCGTCAACGTCAGCATGTTTTCCAGATGAATTTGCGAATACGGCGTTTCGCGCGGTACCAGAATCAGTTGCCGACGCTCTTTGAGTGCTACATCGGCGGCGCGTTCGATCAGATTGTTGCTGGCACCGTGCGCAATCGCCGATAGCGTGCCGGTGCTGCACGGACAGATCACCATGCTCGCCGGCGCACTCGATCCCGATGCGACTGGCGCCATCCAGTCTTCGCGCGAAAATATTTTCAGCTGGCCGGGCCGCGCGTTAAAGCGCTCGCCGAAAAAATTCGGCCAGCGTTCGAATTCCGGCAACTGCAGTTCGGTTTCGGTATCGATGACCACGCGCGCGGCATTTGAGATCAATAGATAAACGCGACAATTTGCGGCGAGCAAACACTCAAGCAAACGCAAACCGTATTGCGCACCGGATGCGCCGGTGATGGCGAGCGTAATGGTGCGCGTGAATTCCGATTGCAGATTCATAACACCTCGGGGCAAAGCCGATCTGCCGCGTTGCTTGCAGCGGCCGTATGCGGCATGAATGCCGCATCCGAGCCTACAAGGACGCCCATTCCTTTAAAGAAAGTACGGCGTGTAGCAGCAAGCAACGCGGCGGAGCGGCGAATTCGTGGCACAAACTTCACTGCTGCTGAAACCGCTGTTGCAGCGCAGCCACAAGTTTTTTATGGATGCCACCAAAACCGCCGTTACTCATGATGACGACATGTTCACCGCCGCTGAGTTGCTGTGTTAGATCGGCGACGATGCGCTCGACGCTGTCGATAATTTCCGCCGGTGTCGTGCTCGCGCCAATTACCGGTTGCAGCGACCAATCCAACCCCGGCGGCTGATACCAGATCACGCGATCGGCACTGCCGGTGGCGGGCGCCAGGCGCTGCAAATGCACGCCTAATCGCATCGTATTCGAGCGCGGCTCGATTACCGCGATGATGCGCTGATCGCCAACGCGCGCGCGCAATCCTTCGAGCGTCGTCGCAATCGCGGTCGGATGATGTGCGAAATCGTCGTACACATGAATGCCGTTGATATTCGCAATTAATTCCATGCGCCGTTTGACGCCGGCGAAATCTGCGCACGCGGCGATCGCATCGGCAGCGCGCACTCCGACATGATGTGCAGCCGCGATTGCACTCAATGCATTCTGCACATTGTGCAAACCGGTTTGATTCCAGTTGACGCGCCCACGCAGTTCGCCATGCTGCAACACATCGAAACTGGTGCCGTCGTCGCTGCACAATCGCGCCTGCCATTCGACGCCGGCTTCCAAGCCAGTGGTTGCGCGCTCGGACCAGCAGCCCATCTCTAACACTTCGTTCAAGGCGCGATCGGCAGCGGGATAAATAATGCGACCGCTCGCCGGAATCGTGCGCACGAGATGATGGAACTGGCGTTGAATTGCGGCGAGGTCTGGGAAAATATCGGCGTGGTCGAATTCGAGGTTGTTCAAAACGGCGGTGCGCGGCCGGTAATGCACGAACTTCGAACGCTTATCGAAAAATGCGCAATCGTATTCATCGGCTTCGATGACGAAAAAATTGCTGTCGGTAAGACGCGCGGACACATCAAAATTTTCCGGCACGCCGCCGATCAGATAGCCGGGGTTATAGCCGTTCGCTTCGAGCAACCACGTCAGCAAACTGCTCGTCGTGGTTTTGCCGTGGGTGCCGGCGCAGGCAAGAACCCAACGATTTTGCAGCCCCTGATCGCACAGCCATTGCGGGCCGGAGGTGTAGGGCAGACCGCGCTCGAGCACGTATTCAACGGCGGCATTACCGCGCGACAGCGCATTGCCAATGATGACGAGGTCAGGAGCCGGCTCGAGATGCTGAGGCAAATAACCTTCGCAAAGCTCGATGCCCTGCGCGGCGAGTTGCGTACTCATCGGCGGGTAAACGCCGGTATCGGAACCGCTCACCTGATGACCGAGCTGGCGTGCGATTAGCGCCAGGCTGCCCATGAAGGTGCCGCAGATACCGAGAATGTGAATGTGCATGCCGAACTATCCTGCGCGCTGTGGAATACGGTCGGTGAGAATTGCGGGCTGGATATCAACCCGGCAATAAATATTGTCGGGTTGATAACGAACGCAGGATGCGTTTCCTGCGGCTTTAGCCGCGAAATCCAAATACATCAGGAAGATATGTTTGGATGCGGGGTTAATGGTACCACCGGCACGCGCCGGATTTCAGTTGTCGGCGGTGGAAGCCGGGGCGTTGATAAATTCGAGCGCCATGCCGTCGGCATCGATACGCGCGACCAGCATTTGCACGACCGGTGCCTGCTCGCCGGCAAGTCCCTGCACCTGCACTTCGATGATGTCGCCCACATTCGGCAGGCGAATATTATGGCTTAGAACGAATGCTCCACCTTCCGAGATATCCCGCGTGTGCGCGGTTTGTTCGCCCACTTCCGGATGTTTCAGCTTCACTTCGGCACGCAGACGCGTGCGCGGAAAGCGGCGGTTATTCTCAAAACTCACGGCACATCCTCGGTGTTTATATCCGCCTTTGAGACTAGCACAGCAATTCCGGCTGTCGCCAAAATGGACGTTTCGATCTTCAATACGACCTCGTTATAATTCGCCGTCCTCCACTTTTCACCCCTGTGGTTTTACTCACCCCCAGCAATCAAAGGCAGATCTTATGAGCTTCGACAAAATTCCAGCCGGCAAGGACCTTCCGAACGACATTTATGTCGCGATCGAAATTCCTGCGAACAGCACGCCGATCAAATACGAAATCGATAAAGACGCGGATGCGGTATTTGTCGATCGTTTCATGGCTACGCCGATGTTCTATCCGGCCAACTACGGCTTCATCCCGCAAACGCTTGGCGACGATGGCGATCCGCTCGACGTGCTGGTTATTACGCCTTATCCGGTGGTGCCTGGCTCGGTGATTCGCGCGCGCCCGGTTGGCGTATTGAACATGAGCGACGAAGCCGGTCAGGACGCGAAAGTGATCGCGGTACCGCACGACAAATTGACCGCGCTGTACAAAAACGTGAAGGAATACACCGATCTGCCCGAATTGCTGTTGAAACAAATCCAGCATTTCTTTGAGAACTATAAAGATCTCGAGCCGGGCAAATGGGTGAAGGTGGATAACTGGGAAGGTGCCGATGCGGCGCGCGCAGCCATCACCAAAGCCGCTGCTGCGTATAAGAAATAAGCCCCCTATCACCCTGAACAAAAAAAGCGCACACCATAAAAAACGCCGCTATCACGCGGCGTTTTTTATTTGAGCGTTTATCAACCGATTTACTTCTCGCCTTTCGCGGGCTTACTGGCGAGCAGTTGCTTATAAAGCTTGGTGTTTTTGCGAATGACTTTGTGTTTGGCGTAGGTATCGACCGCCTTGCGCCAGGCTTCCTCAGTCCCATGCGCCCTGACCGAAAAGCTGGTACAGACAATTTTCTGTTCGAGTTCGGAGGCAATGCCGAGCTGAAAAATCGGTGTCACCGAACCACTTTTTTCGGTCTTCATCAGATAGCTGATGCCGCGCACGGTGCCATCGCTATTGAAACAACGATCACCTTTATTGCGATCGCGTATTTTCATCTGCAATTCGGCTAATTCCGAATCGCGGCGAAACGCATTTTGCTCGACACTTCGGCGCATTCGGCCCTGTAGCCGTTCGCCGCCGTCTTTCAATGAGAAATATTCCTGGAACAGTTTGCCGTCGATAGTACGGCGCACCCGATAGCCGTAGAAGGCTTCGTTGTCGATCAATTTAACGCTCACGTTTCACTCCGGAAATTGTTCGCCCGCATCGTCGTTAGCGCAGGCGCATCCATGAAATAGACGTACCTGCAGCGGCCAATCCATGCTGCATGCAGTACTAAGAATTATTTAATTTACGAAACTATCTCGTTAAACACCGCGCACCCTTGTTTTTATGCACTAGTGGGCTCCCATGCGCGGCGCTAAATGTAACGGATAAACATTGATCAGTACAACTTTTGCGCAGTGTATTGGCCGCCGAAGATCAACCCTCTTCGAGCTGCTGATCCATATCGAAAGAGGCCGATATTGCACTGGGTTTGCCAACCACGCGCGCCGGCACGCCGGCCACAGTCGCGTGCGCGGGCACATCGTTCAGCACGACACTGCCCGCCGCGATTTTCGCGCCGGTGCCAATATCGATCGGGCCGAGCAATTTGGCGCCGCTCGCGATCAGCACACCGTCATGGACGAGCGGATGACGGCGTATCGGATCGGTGCCGCAGCCGCCGAGAGTCACCGAATGCAGCATTGAAATGTTATCGCCGAGCACGGCTGTTTCGCCGATCACGACACCGGTGCCGTGATCGACCATCAGCCCTGCGCCGATTCGGGCGGCTGGATGAATGTCGACATCGAAAACGCTGGCAATGCGATTCTGCATAAATAACGCGAGCGCCTGCCGCTGTTGCTGCCATAACCAGTGCGCAATGCGGTATGCCTGCACGGCATGGAAGCCTTTGAAATACAGCAAGGGCATCGAGTAATGCTGGCAGGCGGGGTCGCGATCGTAATGCGCCAGACAATCCGCGGCTGCCCGCTCGATCAGCTCGGGCTCCATTGCATACGCTTCATCGCACACTTGCTGCAACAACATCGCGGGCACATCGCGGTCGCCGATCTTGCTCGCGATCAGGTACGCCACGGCCGATGCCAACGATGCGTGATGCAGCAGATTGGCATGGTAAAAGCTCGCCAGCAGCGGTTCGCCACTGACCAGTTGCTGGCCTTCGGCGCGAATTTGCTGCCATAGCCAATGCGCATTGCGCATGCGTTCGTCGGTGTTCATGTCGTTGGTTCTTCGTGCTGACCATTCATAAATAATTTGCTCGCGAACTCGGCTGGATACAGCCTTTCGGGTACCCGGATGTAACGCTCGAATATTGTCGGCCAGTGGGTTTCGATGACACTGCGCAGCATCAGCGCGGGCGAATCCAGCGCCTGCCATAACGCGGTCGGGTCCAATTGGCGTTGATAGCGCAATGCCAGCGGCGCGTAACTCAAATGCCAACGCTCGGGAGAAACGCCGCCGCGATCCTCGCGATACGGACGGAAAAAACCGTGCGCCGCACCGGCGGCAATGCGCTCGTCGAGCCAGCGGTGAAAGGCGCCGAACAGGTTGTCGGATTCGTCGGCGCTCAGTTGTAGCTGGTAGCCCTCCGGTAGTACCGCCCGATCATATACATCGAGGTCGGTTCCCCAATGATGGCGGGAGGCGCCTGGCAGTGCCGACCAGCGCAAGATGGCCTGCGCTTTAGTCCACTCGTCGCAATCGGTTAAATCCAGCAGCTCGCCGCAATCGTCGAACACCGGCCGCATGCCGCCGGCTTTGTCGTTCCAGATTTTCAGCTGGCGCTGGTAATTACGGTAACCGCTGGCAACGCTCAGCTCGAACCCGGCGATTCGCGCGTCGGCGACAAGACGCCGCCATGGCGCCACGACATCGCGGTGGAGCGGTCGCTCGATGCTGGCGTGATCGATGAAATGATCGTCGCGACCGGTGATCACCTCCGGCGTCAGGAATGGAATGCTTTGCACAATAGTCCCATAGCGAATAGATATATTCGGTTGGTGCCCATTTTGTGTATTACCAATTGTGGGCACGCATGGAAGTTGATATAACAATGCGCCAGAACATAATCAAAACTTTGTCATTAAACATAACAATTACAACAAACTGTCGCGCGACAGTATCGAAGGGGAGGCAGCAGATGGAAAGCGATTTGCTTGCATTGAAGAATCTCGGTATCACCTCTGTCAACTGGCTGCACGCGGTAGGGATTCGCAGCCGCAAGGAACTTGAGCATGTCGGTGCCGTGGAAGCGTATAACCGCATCCGCGAGCGCGGCATTAAAGTCTCGAAAGTATTGCTGTACGCACTGCATGCGGGTCTTCGCGACATTCACTGGAACGAACTCGAAGACGAAGAAAAATATCATCTGGTGCAGACCGCCGATCGGCATTTCGGCGCTATCGATCAAACCTGACGTATTGCGGCAGACCCTAATCGATCGACGCCGGTCAAGTTAACGAGATCGGCTGGCTCCGTCGCACAAAAAGCTATCCAGATTGCCGAACGATGATCCATCGTTGTAAGTCTGTTGTGGTACATCTGTTATTAAAGGATGCGATAGCTCAGAGGTAGCTCGATGAAGGCCCGATCCATAAACCAAACTCCCGCACGCAAAAAAATCGGCATCGCGCTCGGTGCCGGCTCGGCGCGCGGTATTGCCCATATCGGCGTGTTGCAGGGGTTGTCCGAAATCGGGATCGAGCCCGACATTGTGTGTGGATCGTCGATGGGCGCGCTCGTCGGCGCC
>CAMLJR010000152.1 GCA_946480345.1 uncultured Spongiibacteraceae bacterium | reverse complement strand
TGACTTCCGGGCGCTTGTAGTAACCGAGCATGACGTTGCGCGTTTTGACTAACAACTCGCCGCGCGGATGCGGTTTGTCGGTTTTGAAATACCCGAGTTCGGGCACATCGTCGAGCTTGTAGTCGAGCACCGGCGGTCGCTGCACCCGATTGTTGCGCAGCACGCCGCCGACTTCGGTGGCGCCGTAGTTGTCATCGAGCGGGAAGCCGAGGCAGCTCTGCATGAATTCGCCGAGTTCAGGCGCCAGCGCTGCCGACGCGAAAATGCAGCTCATCACGCGGCCGCCGAGCAGGTTGTCGCGAATCTCGGCGTAAAGTTCCTGTTTCAGCGCGGCGCTATCGGCGGCACCGGGAGTACGACGCTCCAGTTCGACCTGGTAATGCTGGTAGACCATTTCGCATACGCGCGGCACGAAACTGAGCAGAGTCGGACGGGCCATGCGGATATCGTCGAACAATTCGGATAGATCGCTTTTCGCGGTGAAGTGGCAGATGCCGCCGGAGCTGAGCGCAGCGAATAGATTGGCGCGTCCCATCGTGTGGTTCAGCGGCAGATAGTTCACCTGGATGAGGGGGATCGGCGATACGAAATTCCACGCCATCTTGATCATGCGCTCGGTGATCATCGCGCCCTTCGGCAAGCCGGTGCTGCCGGAGGTGTAGTAGATGGCGCTCATGCGTTGATCGGTATTCGGCTCGGCGAACAGCGGGGCGGCCGGCAATGTTTCACCGCGAGCGCGCATTGTGTCCAGCGTCGTGATCAGATCGGGTAGGCCGGCAGCAGCGAGCTTGGCCTGCGCCGCTTCGAGAATTTCACGCTCACTGTCGACTTCCGGGTGGTAATCGAACAGCAAAATGCCCAGCGGACGATGCGCCTGCAGCACCAGCTCAACGCCGAGCGGCAGGTAATCGATGCTGGTCGCCAGCCAATTCGGGGTGATTTCGGTAAAGATGCCGAGCAACTGCTGGATAGAGGCATTGGTTTGCAGCGGCACCACTACTGCGCCGTTGTGTAGCGCGGCGAGATCGACAGTCGCGAAGTCGGTGCCGGCAAACGCGAGGATGCAGATCAAATCATTCGCTACCAGCGGCTTCGTTTTGTCGTGATACCAGACATTAGCGAGTGCGCGGACGCGCGCCCACAATTCGCGATAGCTCACCGCCTCGAAGTATTTCAGTTGATTGCGCACGCTGCGCCCGGTGGCCGGATCGGTGACCAGCTCGGTAGCGCGTTCCGCCACCGCCGGCCGCTCGGCATAGCCCTCCATGCAGCTGGCGATAATCTGCGCCAGACCGAGTTCGGGGCGCGTCTTTATCTCATTGATGTTCGGGCTGGGCATCGCCGCGCCGAATTGCGGATCGCTGGCGGCCAGCGCGCTGACGCGAGCCATGAATTGCTCATAGCGAGCGGCGGCTGACTGCGGGTTAGTTTGCTCTGCGCTCACACTTGCCTCCTGACCTGAAGGTCGATTTATGGGGTCGCTACGCGTTGTCGTTACGAAGTAATTAATCCTGATCGGCGATGCGCCGTAACAGCGAACGCAGCGTCTGGCATTCCGCCTCGCTCAGCGATTTGAGCACTTGATTTTGCGCATTGACCGCGCGCGGGATGCACTCCTGGATCAGCGCGTTCCCTTCGGCGGTGAGTTCAAGATCGATCACGCGTCGATCGGTACTGCTGCGGTTTCTGATCAGCAGACCTTTCTTTTCCAATACGTCGAGCGTGTAGGTAATCGCTGCGGTGTTGGTGAAACACAGGCGCGCTAACGCGGAAGGTGTCGACGCGCGGCCGCGATAAATGGAGTGCAGCACCCCGTACTGCTGGCTGCTGATATCTAGATCGACCATGGCGCCAGCGCAGGCATCAGTGACACGATTTAGGCAGCGGCTAATCAACAGACCGATGGCTTCTTCGTAGGCATTGATTGCGGGGAGAGCAGGAGCGATGGGTGAGTGTTGGGTCATAAGAGGTTCTCGGCAGCAGATCGGGGCAATACTAACTCATCGAATTTCAAAATACTAAAATTTTAGCAATATGTCGGATCGGTCATCCCGCGCGCCAAGTTCGTTCGCAGGCAGAGCCGGCCGCAATTCGTTTTGATTTCACCTTCTGGACGTGGTACTTAGCCTGCCGGCAAAAAAATACTGGAACCCAGACGCATGTCGTTGTTGAGTCTGCTGCAAAACAATCGTCAGTTGAGCAAATCCGCGCGTAAGGTCGCCGAGGTGATTTCGGCTGATCCGACCAGCGCGATTCGGGCATCCATTTCCGCGATTGCCAAAGCGGCGGATGTCAGCGAGCCGACGGTCAACCGCTTCTGCCGCAGCCTCGGCTGCGAGGGTTATCCCGATTTCAAAGTGAAGCTGGCGCAGGAACTCGGCAATGGTTTGCCGAAGATGGCGCAGGACGTAGAAATTGGCGATTCGACCGACGCGCTGGTGGCGAAAATTTTCGCTTCGACGCATGCGAGTCTGCAGGCGACGCAGGCGGTGATCGATCCGGTAGCCATCGAACGTGCAGTCGCCGCGCTCACCAAGGCGCGCAGCATCGTGTTTTTCGGGCTCGGTGCATCGGGGCCGGTCGCGCTCGACGCGCAGCACAAGTTCTTTCGCTGCAACGTGCCGGTGGTGGCGCACCTCGATGTACTGAATCAGCGCATGGTCAGCGCGGGGCTGGGCGTCGACGATGTGGCTGTCTGCATTTCGTATACCGGCCGGACGGTACAGATGCTCGATGTGGCCCGGCTGGCAAAAACTGCGGGAGCCACCGTTATTGGCATCACTGCCGGTGCTTCGCCGCTCGCGCATGAGTGCGACATCGTGCTGGGTGTCGATACGCCGGAAGATACCGAGCTATATACGCCGATGACGTCGCGCATCGCCCATTTGGTGCTGGTCGACGTGCTTGCTACGGCAGTTTCGCTGCAGCGCGGCCCGTCGTTTTCAGAGCATCTGAAGCGGATCAAGGATTCCGTACGCGATACCCGCGTTCCCAAATAATTTCTTTTAAAAAAGCGTATTCAACACCATCAAGCAGCTCGGTCGGTTCGAGGAATTTTCCTTCAGCCGTCCTATCAGAGCTAACGAAGGCTTCGCTTTAGAATGTAAATTAATTACATATTGATCGTCGATTCATTGGGTTTGGCGATATAATTTGTAAGTTAATAACATTCTCGAAACCTTATCGGAGGTTCCCAATGCTTCGTGTCGCCATCAATGGCTTTGGCCGCATCGGTCGCAATGTACTGCGTGCCTGCTATGAATCCGGCTACCAGAATCAACTGAAAATTGTCGCGGTCAACGATCTGGGCGAGCCCGGCATCAATGCGCATCTGCTGAAGTACGACACCGTACACGGCCGTTTTGCCAGCTCGGTTGAGGTCGGCGATGGTGTGATGACGGTACAGGGCGATCCGATTCGTATGTTGTCCGAACGCGATCCGGCCAAACTGCCATGGCGCGAAATGAAGGTCGATCTGGTGCTCGAATGCACCGGCTTTTTCACCGATCGCAACGGCGCTGCCAAACATCTCGAAGCCGGTGCCGAGCGCGTGTTGGTATCCGCGCCGGGGAAAGGAATGGACGCCACGGTTGTGTTCGGCGTTAACCATGACGTGCTGACACCCGACCATCGCATCATTTCGAATGCATCGTGCACGACCAACTGTCTCGCGCCGCTGGCACATACGCTGCACCGTGCAGTCGGTATCGAATCCGGCCTGATGAACACCGTGCATGCCTACACCAACGACCAGCGTCTGACCGATGTGTATCACGAAGATGTTCGCCGCGCGCGCTCGGCCACACACTCGATGATCCCGACCAAAACCGGCGCCGCTGCGGCTATCGGCGACGTCATTCCGGAGCTGAACGGCAAGCTCGACGGCCTAGCCGTGCGTGTGCCGTTGATCAACGTATCGCTGCTCGACCTGACTTTCATTTCCAGCCGCGAAACATCGGTGAAAGAAATCAACGCCGCGTTGCATGCTGCCGCCAATGGCGCGCTCAAAGGCGTACTGGAAATTAACGAAGCGCCGTTGGTGTCGAGCGATTTCAATCACACGCCGGCGTCGTGCATTTTCGATGCGACGCAAACCAAAGTGACCGGCAAGCTGGTGAAAGTGCTGGCGTGGTACGACAATGAGTGGGGCTTCTCAAATCGTATGCTCGATACCGCGCTGCATATCGGCGAGATCAATAGTGTCGTGGTATCGAAAACGCGAGCCATCGCCTAAGCCACACGTAACCGTCACAGCGCCATCACTCAACATCGCCAACCTCACGGAACGTTATGCATAAGCGCACCAAAATTATCGCCACGCTGGGTCCTGCGAGCAGCGATGAAAACACCATCCGGCAATTGATCGAAAGCGGCGTTAACGTGTTTCGCCTGAATTTTTCGCACGGCGATCACGAGGGGCATCGTGCTGTCGCATTGCGCGTGCGCGCGGTGGCGCAGGCTTTGGGTGCATATGTCGCGCTGCTGGGCGATCTGCAAGGGCCGAAAATCCGCATTCGCAGCTTTATCGAAAAGCGCATTGAACTGAGTGCGGGTCAGGCATTTGTGCTGGACGGAGGCCTCGCCGAAAAAATGGGGACTGCGGATACGGTGGGTTACACCTACGCGGATCTGCCGAACGATTGCAAGGCAGGACAGGTGCTGGTACTCGACGACGGTCGCGTCGAACTCGGCATCGAACGCATCGATGGTCAGCGCATTTACACGCGTGTGATTACCGGCGGCACGCTGACGGCACACAAGGGCATCAACGTGCGTGGCGGAGGATTATCGGCGCCGGCGTTGACCGAAAAGGATTACGCGGACATTGAATTCGCTGCCACGCTCAATCTCGATTATCTGGCGGTGTCATTTCCGAAATCGGCCGACGATATGGATTTGGCGCGCGCAGCGGCGGAAAAATGCGGCTGCAACGCGTGGCTGATTGCCAAAATCGAGCGCTCGGAAGCCGTGGCCGACGATGCGACACTCGACAAAATCATCGTGCATTCCGATGCGGTAATGGTGGCGCGCGGCGATCTCGGTGTCGAAATTGGCGATGCGCAATTAATTGGCGTGCAGAAGAAAATTATTCTGCGTGCGCGCCAGCTTAACCGTGCCGTCATCACCGCGACGCAGATGATGGAAAGCATGATCGATAGCCCGGTGCCAACGCGTGCCGAGGTGTTCGACGTGGCGAATGCCGTCCTCGATGGTACTGACGCAGTGATGCTGTCGGCTGAAACGGCGACGGGTAAATATCCGGTGAAAGTCGTGCAGGCGATGTGCCGCATCATTATCGGCGCGGAGCAACAACCGCTCGCGCGTACCTCGCGTCATCGCCTCGATGTGCATTTCAAGAAAACCGATGAAACGCTGGCAATGGCGACGATGTACGCCGCCAATCACCTCGATAACGTCAAGGCCATTTTGTGTCTGACCGAATCGGGCAGCACGCCGCTGTGGATGTCGCGGATTCGCTCGGGTCTGCCGATCTATGCGTTGTCATGCCACGAAGAAACATTGAATCGCATTGCGCTCTATCGCGGTGTGACACCGGTATTGGTGAGCCGTGAATTGAAAGTGATTCGCGATGTGCTCGGTTCCGGCATCGACCATCTGAAAGCCGACGGTCAGCTCGTCTCGGGCGATCTGGTGCTGTGCACTTACGGCGATCGGGTGGGCGAGGGCGGTGGGACGAATACGATGAAAATTACTTCTATTGAGTAAGCTTTATAAAAAAACAAAAGGGCGCCTTCTTGGCGCCCTTTGTGTTTAAGCGCTTTTGAAATTCAATCCAGGCTTTCCGCTTTCGCAGCATTGATACCAGCCTGACGTCCGAAGAACGAACAATCCGCAATCGACATCCCCGAACTGTAGCCAGCTCCCCAGCTGGGTAAACCGCAAGCGGTACGTCCTGCCGCGAATAATCCAGTGATGGGCTGACCATCTTCATCGCGCGCCTGGCCGGTCGGCAAGGTGTCGAGGCCGCCGAGCGTGAAGCTCGAATAAAACACGTGGCTGATATTGTAATCGAGCGCGACGAACGGGCCATCGGTTAACGGCTTCAGCCATTTCGCTGCTTTCTTGAATAGCGGATCCTCGCCTTTCGCCGCGTATTCGTTGTACAGATGAACGGTGGCCGCCAGCGAATTGCGTGGCATACCCAGTTCGCTCTCGACTTCTTCCCATGTTTCGCCAACGGCGGCGATATCGACGCGAGACATCTCGGCGTACTCGTTACGCTCATAGGTTGCGTTGTCTTGCAGCAGATAAACGCGATCGCCGGTCTGTTGCAGAATGTGCCAGCTGACGCGGCCGTGGTAACAGTCTTCGTTGATAAAACGCTGGCCCTGCTGATTGACGAAAATGCCTTTGACCAACGATGACGGCGGGTACCACGGCGTTGTCGTAAAACCTTCGCTCATATTGATCGTCGCAGCACCTACGCTCATGCCCATGCGAATACCGGAACCGTCGTCGATCGTGCCGATCGGTGCATTCGAGCGCAGCAGCATCGGCACATGGCGCTTGACCATTTCGCGATTCATCACAAAACCGCCGGCGCACAAAATTACGCCTTTACGTGCGCGTGCAAACCGCGTTTCACCTTCGCTGC
>CAMLJR010000151.1 GCA_946480345.1 uncultured Spongiibacteraceae bacterium | reverse complement strand
GTGATGATGGGGGCTAGAGATTCGTTCATCGATAATTCCGCAGTATTTTCGCTAGCCCTTCGGCTGTTGCCAAAGTACTTCGGCGCCGCCATCGCGTCGTGCCAGGACGCGTGCGAGCACGAATAAAAAATCGGATAGGCGATTGATGTAATGCCGGCCGCTGATGTTGATTTCGTTGTCGCGCGATAGCGTGACGAGATCGCGTTCGGCACGGCGGCATATTGCACGTGCAAGATGGCATGTAGCTGCACTGCGCGACCCGCCCGGCAGAATGAAATTTTTCAGCGGTGGCAGCGGTTCATTTAATTCATCGAGAATATTTTCGAGCTCGGTAATGTGTTCCGGTTTCACCATCACGTAACCGGGAATCGATAATTCGCCGCCGAGATTAAAAAGATTGTGTTGAATCGCGGACAATGGCTGCCGCAGAGCATCGTCGCTCGGCAATTCTGCGATCAACATGCCAATCACACTGTTGAGTTCATCGACGCTACCCATTGCCGTCATGCGCGGATGATCTTTCTCAATGCGCGAGCCATCGCCGAGGCCGGTGGTGCCGTCGTCGCCAGTGCGCGTGTAAATTTTCGATAAACGGTGTCCCATTGCGATATCCCGTAATAAACGCAAAATGCGTTTGGCGTCAGGTTAATAATTCGGGGTGCTGTTTGCTGGCCACTGTTTGCGGACCGCGACTGTTTGCAGGCCGCCACTATTTGCAGACCAGAGTAGCGCGTTACTATACGCGCCTCGTTCCGACAAAAAAATGCAGGTTCTCCCTTGCTTGAATTGATATTAGGCGGTGCGCGCTCCGGTAAAAGCGCATTCGCCGAACGCCGCGCGCGCGACAGCGGTTATGAGTGCCGTTATATCGCCACTGCGCACGCGGGCGACGACGAAATGGCCGCGCGTATCGAACACCATCGACAGCAGCGCAGCGGATTTGCACTGACCATCGAAGAACCGCTCCATCTCGCAGATGTCATTGCGAACAACATGGCAGACGATCGCTGTCTGTTAATCGATTGTCTGACGTTATGGTTGACGAATTTATTACTCGCTGGCGACGCGCAAACATTCGAGCGCGAGCGCGTGCAATTGCTGGAATTAATGCCTCGTGCGCGTGGGCACATAATTCTTGTCAGCAACGAAGTAGGTCAGGGTGTCGTGCCAATCGATCCGTTGAGCCGGCGTTTCGTCGACGAAAGCGGGCGGTTACATCAGCAACTTGCACAACAGTGCGAGCGCGTATTTTTCGTTGCCGCCGGCTTGGCGCAATGTTTAAAAGAGTCCCGTGCAAAGGTTTAAAAGAATTCCGCGCAAAGGTTTAAAAGGAAAACAGTGTGACTGAGTGGTATCGCCAAGCGGCCCAGCCAGAAAGTGCAACATATCGTCAGCGGGCATTGTCGCGTCAGGCGCAATTGACCAAACCGGCGGGATCGCTCGGCGTGCTCGAGCAATGCGCGGTGCAATTGGCGGCATTGCAGCAGCGCGAGCAACCGCGCGTGGACGAAGTGAAAATCGCAGTGTTCGCCGCCGACCACGGTGTCGCTGCCGAAGGCGTATCGGCGTATCCACAAATTGTCACCGGCGAAATGGTGCGAAATTTTTCTACAGGCGGCGCGGCGATTACGGTTCTCGCGGGCGAATTGAACGCGGAATTCGAAGTCGTCAATGTCGGCACAGTCAATCCGTTAGCGCCGTTGCCGAATGTGCGCGACGAACGGCTCGGTAACGGCACGCAGAATTTCGCGTATGGACCGGCAATGAGCGCGGCATTGTGCGAACGTGCATTGCAAGTGGGGCGCGATGTCATCGATCGCTATGGCAGCGCGGATTTATTTATTGGCGGCGAAATGGGCATTGCCAACACCACCAGTGCGAGCGCAGTCGCTTGCGCGTTATTGCGTCTGCCCGCATCCGAGCTGGTCGGTCGCGGTACTGGTGTCAATGACGATGGCATCGCCCGGAAAATAAAAGTTATCGATGACGCATTGCAGTTGCACCGTGCGCAATTAACCACGCCGTTGGCGATATTGCAGTATCTTGGCGGTTTCGAAATTGTCGCGCTGGTCGGCGCTTATATCCGCAGTGCGCAAAAAGGCGTACCGATTCTTGTCGATGGCTTTATTTGTACGGCTGCTGCGATGGTTGCGCTCGAATTGAATTCTTCGATTCGTCCGTGGCTGTTGTTTTCGCACTGCTCGGCCGAGCATGGTCATCGCCGTCTCATCGAACAGCTCGATGTGCGACCTTTATTAAATCTCGATATGCGTTTGGGCGAAGGCAGCGGCGCGGCGGTTGCCGTTCCGTTATTGCGTATGGCCTGTGCGCTACACAATGGCATGGCCAGTTTCGAAAGTGCCGGCGTGAGCCAATCTGAATGAATCCATCCACATGAACCCATTTACATGAGCAAAAGAATCGAAAGCACAACGATCGATTTGTTGCGTCACGGCGCTTGCGACGGCGGTGAAATTTTTCGCGGCTCGACGAATGTGACGCTGACGGAAACCGGCTGGCAACAAATGCGAACCGCTTTGGCCGCGCACGGCGGCTGGGATCGCGTAGTCAGCTCGTCATTACAGCGTTGTGCTGATTTTGCCGGGCAATTCGCGGAACAGAATTCGTTGCCATTACGTATCGAAAATGATTTTCGCGAATTCAGTTTTGGCGATTGGGAGGGACGACGGATAGCCGATATCGAGCGCGAACACGGCGATTTACTGCGCAATTTCTGGAACGATCCATTGCGGTTTTCGCCGCCGAATGCTGAACCGTTAAACGAATTTCGTCTGCGCGTAATGAATGCCGCCGATAAAATTCTGCGCGAACATCGCGGCGAACATGTGCTGTTAATTAGTCATGGTGCCGTCATTCGAATGATGTTGTGCGAATGGCTGCAGATGTCGATGAATGCGTTCTCGACGTTTTCTGTTCCGTACGCGAGTTTGTCGCGCATCCGCATTTACCACACCGATAACAAACCCGATTGGCTGCAATTGGTATTTCATCGGGGCGAGTGAGCGGTAGCATTTAATAAATTCGCTATTTCCAAATAAATTTAAGGCTCGGTCACCTTCGCATATATCCACACCATCGCTTGATGAAAATTCCTTCTAGCGGCGCATATCGCTAGCACTGCGGTGCGGCATTAGTATTCGCTCCGGCTCCTTTTAATTATTGATGTTTATGTTTTGAGAGCTGCGCGATGCGCGGAGTTGTTTCTGTCGCCACCGGTTTGTCCACATAGGGAGAAGTGATCATGCCAATGCCTTGCAGCACGAACTCATCAGTTATTTCTCGGCGCATCAAATCCTCAGTCATTTCGATTTATTCCGGTGCGTTGATTTTCGCGTGTCTCGCGCAAGCGGCAGCGGCGTTGACAATTACCGAAATTGGGACGAGCGGAATTCCCGGCATTGATAGACCGCTTCCATCGCGTGGCGGTAATGGTGGTGCAGCCAACGCGGGTGCTGTCAGCAGCGATTACGTCAACACGGTTACCGCGACTGCCGGTAGCGGTGGCGAAGGTGGCTCAAGCACGGTGCTGCTCCCCGGTGCTGCGGGCGGAAAGGGCGGCAATGCCACGGCGAATTTAACCGCGCAGGGGCAGATATTCGAGGAAGGCGGCCCCTTCCTGGTCCATCTGATCAATATTGTCAGTGCGTCAGGCGGAGCGGGTGGAGATGGCGGTAGCGGTTTAATACCCGGCAACGGCGGCGCAGGCGGCAGCGCCTTTGCGAAAGGCATCGAGACCGGCGCGGTAGACCTCGAATTCTATCCAGAGATATCCGATCAATTGACCGTCAATGCCAGCGGCGGTGATGGCGGGCGAGGCCTCAATGGGGGTGCCGGCGGCGCAGCGAAAGCATCGGCGATACATTCGCCCACCCATCCAATTGGCAGTGCCTCAGGTATGGCGAGAGCGCAGGCCGGCAACGGTGGCGATGGATTGTTGCTGGGCGGTCGCGGCGGGAACGCCAGTGCTACTGTCACCGCCGATCTGGGCGGCTTTCCGGCAGATACCTTTGAGGATGCCATCGCGATCGGCGGCAGCGGTGGTACATCTGCGATCGGGCTGCACGGCAATGGTGGCGATGCTCGGGCTGTAGCCGACGGCAGTTTTTCCGCGCGGGATCTCGGCATGCAGGTAACGGCGAGAGCCACCGGCGGCGATAGCGGCGGTGGAACCGGTTTCGCACTTCGCGGCAAAGGCGGCAATGCGTTCGCGACGGCAAAAGGCGAAAGCCTCCATGTGGCCTTCGCATATCCACAGGCATTTGCTCAAGGTGGGGCTGGCGCGGTGCGAGGCGGTGATGCGGTGGCGTACGCCGAGGGCTTCAGCGGAATCATGGGCGGCGGTGCGTCCGCGACAGCAACGGGAGGAACGGGGCCGCGCGCCGGCGTTGCGTTAGCCACCACGGTCAGCGAGAACTCATGGCTTTCGAATAGTGCTACGGCCACCGCCAATTACAGCGGCCCGATTACCCGAAGCGTGGCGGCATCCGGCGCCACGTTCGCCCTGGAAAGCGGTTCGGTGGTATCGCGAATTTTCGCTCAGGCCTCGGCTGGCAACACCAGTGCCTATGCCGCGCCGCAACCTGAAAATGCCACGCTGACGGTGCGCGGTATCGGCGCCCCATCGGCGGCCGTCACGAATGCAGCGCTGGCCAGCAACAGCACGATCGCGAATACCTTGCAGGGCGGCACGGTTCTGGGCTTGGGTGAATTCGGTACCAACGTCGCGGATTCTTACGACAGTATTAACGGCACGATTTCATACGTTTTCGATACCGCCGGCCTGCAAGCGGATCATCTCTGGCTCGGCCTGCTCGATTCGGATCTGCCGGACAACACCTTTGGCACGTTTAACTTTCTGGTGACTGGCGAAGGACAAACGCTTTTCGAGCGCGATTTCAGCGGCAACGATTTTCTCGATTTCTTCAACGATCGTGCGTTCGATCTCGGCAACTGGGCGAGCCTCGTTAGCGCCGATGGCTTATTCGATCTGAACGTCTCGTTCTCGGGATATGTTCCGGGTATCGACTTTCTGATCGGTGCGGCCGATGGCCCAGCTGCGCAAAATGTGCCGGAGCCTTCGTCGCTGTTAATGTTGATGGGCGGTCTGCTGGGGTTGTTGTTAATGCGCAATATCCATCCGCGCCGCACATTTTCTCGGGTCTGCTAGCGAATTGCGTTATGCGCCAGGGATGGCAATTCGCTGCGTGAAGCAAATTAATAGCGATTACTGACTGAACACCACGCAATTGCGGCCATTCTGTTTGGCTTTATAGAGCAACCGATCTACCGCTTCGATAAACATGATTGGCTCGGCGTCGTGCGAAGGGACAATCGTTCCGACACCGAGGCTGACTGTCACGATCCGGCTGGTTGAGGAGTTTTCATGCGGTATTTGCTGTTTGAAAATCAGGCTGCGACAGCGCTCGGCAATTTTTTTAGCGGCGTCCACATCGGTTTCCGGTAACACCAATACAAATTCTTCGCCGCCGTAACGCGCAAAGAAATCGCGCGCACGTGTACCTGCGCTGCCTAATGCCTGCGCCACACGCCGCAAACAATCGTCGCCCTGAATGTGGCCGTAAAAATCGTTGTATTGCTTGAAGTGATCGATGTCGATAACGATCAGCGACAGCGGTTGTTGGTGACGCCGGGCATTCGCCCATTCGACTTCCATAATCGAATCGAACATGCGTCGATTGGCGACACCGGTCAAGCCATCCTTGAACGACAATTCTTCCAGTTCCTTCTGCAAGCGCATGACCTGCTCTTCCGTCTTTTTACGCTCGCTGATATCGAACATGAAACCAATCAGCGCTTCCACTTCGCCGTCTTTGCGCACCACATGCACTACATCGCGAATCCACACGTAATCGCCGCCGTTCGTCATTGCGCGGTAATCCGCTTCGTGATCGATACCGGCGAGCGATTGCGACACACAAAAATTGAATACGGTTTCGCGATCTTCCGGATGCATGCGCGCCACCCAATCTTCCACGCCCACCCAGCTCTCCGGGGTCCATCCCAGTAATTTTTCGATCTGCGGGCCGATATAGGTAAAGCGCTTCGTAGGCCAGTCGATTTTCCACGGAATTGCCTTGGTCGACTCCAGTAATGTCTTGTAAACAGCATGGTCCGCTTCGATCAGGCTTTCATCGGTTGTCATGGTCGCTTGGCTTCTGAATTAGATGATGTGAATTGTTATCGGCAGGATCAGCAGACACTTGATGAAAGTGCGCGCTCGTACAGCGCCAATAGATTTTCTGGCTGATCGTAAACAATACGTGCACCGGCCCGCAGGTCGCGACGCATCAGCCGAATCATTTGCTCCATCACGGCCTGCGGAAATTCTTCCTGCCTACGACCCGTGACTTCGGCAAGTCGACCGGCAATTACCAGCGTATCGCTGACCACTGGACATATCCTGTAGCGGTATTCGCCGCCAATCGCTTCCGGTACCAGATCCATAAACCGATCCGGCAGCTGCCGAAAAAAACTCAGCGGTAAACGATAGGCATTGTTGCCGAGAATCGGTGTGTCGTCCGGTACCGGTAACTCTTGATCGAGTGTCTGAAAGGCGGTGGCCAGCGGCAGCAATTGATCGAGTCGATAGTCCTGCATATGTGGATTGCCGACGCGCACGAGATTAGCGATCAGTTCTCCTAGCGATGCGTGACCGATGATTGCCGCCTGCTTGGG
>CAMLJR010000150.1 GCA_946480345.1 uncultured Spongiibacteraceae bacterium | reverse complement strand
CAGAAGCCAGGGCAAATACCAAAAAGCTCGTGGAAGGCAGGCAAAGAATCGGGTTGGGCAAATGCCATTTCGTACAATTTTAATCGTGGACTCGGCGATATTGGTCTGCCATTCACTGAATACGCAGGCATGGCTCAAGATCAAATCGATCATCTGAATAAATTAGTTGGAATAATTCTTCGTCGCTGTAAAAACATTACTTACACAATCGAAAATCAATGGGATAAAGATCCCAATGACGTCGACTGGATTCTCAACGAAAAATACACCGGCCCCATCGACTGGCCCGCTACTTGGCGGGAGGAGATTTCCCCCGAACTCAACGGCGCCAACGCACCTTTCGCCGCACGTTGCGAAGCCAATCACCCTTGCCCAAAAACCGGCTACTGGTGGACACCCGCCAAACAAAACTCGCGTGCATATTTTCAGCAAGGTGAAGTCATGCCGGATTTTCCCAGCTCGAGTTACGGCGAGACGATTTGGATGTGGGATACGAATCAGCAGTGATTCAGATAATGGAATTTAGTTATGGAGGCGTGAACAAAAAAACATTTTCAAGATACTAGGAAGTCGGATTTTTTTAAAACCAATAGGGGATATGGATATGATGTTAAAGACTAGAATCAACAGCAATCGAGTTATTTTGGCCGGCGCAGCTTTTGCTTTGTTAACGGCTTGTGCTCCAACAATTCATCAGGCGCAAGAAAAACAAATCAATATTGAAGGGAAATCGTTCCAATTCGGCGGAACCTATAATGTGGACGAAAAATTATTAAAGTTGACTGTCAACGGCGAACCGTTGATGCAGGGTAGATTTCCGCCATTCACCCCGACGCAAAACTTCAATACCACCTATCAAGATATTCCGTTTTTCGTGCATTGCTATTTCGGCTCGGTTTTGAGCAGCGAAGGCGGAGCAGTAGGTCTTGTCGCTGGTGTAATTCAAGCGGCTAAATCATCGTCCGCCGACAAATGCGAGATTTCACACAAGGATGTCGTCAAAGATACGTTGTACTTTTAATCGCTAATCGCTAGTGGATTCATCGGCGCTACGTTCCCAGTGTAGCCCGATGATAACCGCGTGCTGCGCTGTGCGGCACGTTAAGGCGTGATGCAGTTATGTGGTGCCAATAGTAAAAAATATTTAGCTTTTTAATATTGGTCACGGCTCAATTAGTTTTTAAGAGTACGAAAGATGAAAAATGTTATTCGCCTGGGCGATCCGACCAGTCACGGCGGCCGCGTTGTTTCCGCCGCATCGAATTACAGCGCATTTGGTAAAGGCGTCGCCCGTGTCGGCGACAGGTGCATTTGTCCTGTTCCGGGTCACCAGATCTGCGTCATCGTAGAGGGCGATTCGAGCTGGACGATCGATGGCGCCAGCGTCGCATTGGACGGATGCAAAACCAGTTGCGGCGCTTCACTGATTTCGACATTAGGACAAGTAAGCGGCGAATAATTCCGCTGTTAATGAATTACTAATCGCAAGGACTGCCGCATATGCGCACGAATTTAAAAACACTTATCGAAAAGTTGAATCCAACTTCGCGCCGTGCGCTGGAGTCGGCTGCCAATCTGGCCTTGTCGCGCACGCATTTTGAGGTCGATTTCGAGCACGTTTTGCTGGCACTGCTGGAAAGTGATGACAACGATGTTGTTGCTACGCTCAAGGCCTACGATATTTCGACGGCGGATTTGCAGCGCGCGCTCAATCGGGATTTGGCTGGTTTTAAATCGGGTAACAATCGCAACCCGGTTTTATCGGAGCTGCTTGGCTCATGGCTTGAAACCACTTGGTTGCTTGCGAACATCGAATACGGGCACGCCGCGATACGTTCCGGCGCACTGCTGCTGGCGCTACGCACCACCGATATATTTTTTAGAGGATTGGGCGAAGCAGGCAAGGTGTTGTCGCGTCTTCCCGCCGATGATTTGCGGCAGCAGCTGCCGAATATTTTTCGTCATAGCCGCGAAATTTCTGGTGGAAATACGCAAGTGAGCGATCCGAATACCGGCGAGCGCAGCGCTGGACATAGTGATTTCCGTAATGCGCCGACGCCGTCTCTGGATAAATATACGGTGGATCTTACCGCGCAGGCTCGCGCTGGAAAAATCGATTCGGTGCTAGGACGTGAGACTGAAATTCGACAGATGATCGATATTTTATTGCGTCGCCGTCAGAACAATCCGATTCTCACCGGCGAGCCCGGCGTTGGGAAAACCGCTGTGGTTGAAGGACTGGCGGTTAAAATCGCCGAAGGCGATGTACCCGAGCCGATAAAAAATGTTTGCCTGCGTACGCTGGATTTAGGTTTGTTACAGGCCGGCGCCAGCGTTAAAGGCGAGTTCGAGAATCGACTGCGTGGCGTTATCGATGAAGTGAAGAGCAGCCTGACGCCGATAATATTATTTATCGACGAAGCGCATACGATGATTGGTGCGGGCGGCGCGGCGGGTCAGCAGGATGCAGCGAATATGCTGAAACCGGCGTTAGCGCGCGGAGAGCTGCGCACGATAGCCGCGACGACATGGGCAGAATATAAAAAGTATTTTGAAAAGGACGCTGCGCTCGCGCGACGTTTTCAAGTGGTGAAAATCGATGAACCGGACATTGCCACCGCTATCGCTATGTTGCGCGGTGTGGTGCCTGCGCTGGAAAAACATCACGGCGTTCGTATTCTCGATAAGGCGGTGGTCGAAGCAGTGCAGCTTTCTGCACGCTACGTTATCGGCAGACAGCTGCCGGATAAATGCGTGTCTGTGCTCGATACCGCGTGCGCCCGCGTGGCGTTGTCTCAAGCAGGAAAACCAGCGGCAATCGTCGACATTACGCAGCTTGTCGATAATCTCGAACGCGAAGAAAAGGCCATTCAGCGCGATGGCGTATCCATCGAAACTCAGCGCAGACTCAATGAGATCGAAGCGCGGCGCAGCGATTTGCGTACGCAGTTGGACGACCTGCAAACCGATTACGAAATCCAGTTGCAATTGGTCCGCGATATTCAAGCGTTGCGTCGTGATCTAGCCGAAGTTGAAAGCGGCGAACGCGACAATTCGGATAACAATCTTAATAGCGCGTTATCACGGCTGGAACTGCGTCATAAGCAACGGGCATTGGTTTATGAATGCGTTGATGCGAGCACTGTGGCAGAAGTCATTTCCGGATGGACTGGTGTTCCGCTCGGTCGCTTGGTCGAAAATGAACTGGCTACGGTGCAGGGACTCGGCGGTTTATTACAGGAATGTGTGATCGGCCAAAACCATGCGCTCGATCTGATCGCCCGGCGTATTCAAATCAGCAAAGCCAATCTCGAAGACCCCGATAAACCGAAAGGCGTTTTTCTGCTGGTCGGGCCTTCCGGCGTTGGTAAAACAGAAACGGCGCTAGCTCTCGCAAACACGTTATACGGAGGTGAGCGCAATCTCATCACCATCAATATGTCCGAATATCAGGAATCGCATTCCGTTGCCGGCCTAAAAGGCTCGCCGCCCGGTTATGTCGGCTATGGGGAAGGGGGCGTGCTGACTGAAGCCGTACGGCGCAAACCCTATAGCGTAGTGCTGCTGGATGAAGTCGAGAAAGCGCACCCCGATGTGCTCGAACTGTTTTTTCAGGTTTTCGATAAAGGACGGCTTGAAGACAGCGAGGGCAGCGAAGTCAGTTTCAAAAATACCGTCATCATTCTCACGAGCAATGTAGGCACGAATTTAATCATGTCTGCGGTAGAGCATGGCGTAAAAATCGGCGAAGAGACACGCGAGCCAACGCCGGAGGATTTAGTCGATCTGATTCGGGACGAATTACAGAAATGCTTTAAACCTGCGTTTCTCGGGCGGTTGACCGTCATTCCGTATTTCCCGATTCAGGATGAAATTTTGCGCCGTATCATTCGTTTGAAATTGGAGAAAGTTCGTACCCGCGTCGCCACCAATCATGGTGCCTCGTTGGAATTCGGCGATGAGCTAGTCGAGCTGATCGCAGAGAGGTGTCTGGATACCGATAGCGGTGCCCGCAATGCGGAAGCGGTGATTGCCGATACCGTGCTCGCGTCGCTATCGGTAGAAGTGCTTGCGGCGATGGCGAATAAGCAAATCGTGCATCGGATAAATTTAGCCATAGTTGATGGCCAGCTGCGTGTCAATGTCAGCGATTTCGGTACTGCGAAATGAACAATGGCGCTGACCTCAATCAAATTATTTATAACGATGCCGCCAACGCCTTGTTGATACCGATATCGCCCGATCATCCCGCGGGTGAAGATTTATCGCTGTCGATTTTATTCGACGAGATTCGCGACGCGCGCCGATCGGATGATGCAGGTTTGACGCAAGGTCTTTGGCAAACCGATATCAAAATGGCCGATTGGAAAGGTGTGCGCGATTTATGTGAATCGGCAATGACTACCCGCACTAAAGATCTGCAGTTAGCGGCGTGGTACATCGAAGCGCGAATTCATCTCGATGGTTTTCATGGTCTCGTTACCGGTTTGGAAGTGTTTCACGGCCTGCTTGAAACTTTTTGGACATCCTGCTTTCCGCTTATCGAAGACGATGATCTCGATGAGCGTGCGGGAAAAATAGAATGGCTGAATACTCAGTTGCCGATAGCACTTAAACAAATACCGATGACGGATCGCGATAACCAGGGGTATACGTGGCTGCAATGGCAGGAATCGCGATGGGTGGAAAGCCTCGGGCATAAAGATGCGGAGGCAAAAGCGCAAGCGCTGGCGGATGGCAAGCTGGCCGGCGAACTTTTTGATAAAGCGGCGGCGCATACCAGTCGTTCGTTTTCCGAACCGCTGCTGCATGATTCGCAACGTGCAGTCGTGGTATTGGATGCGTTAATCCACACGGTGGATACGAGGTTTGGCCAAGACGCGCCATCATTAATCAATCTACGCCAAACGCTTCATGACTGCGCATTATTGGTTGATCGTTTATATGGCAGCGGCACTACCGACAATCATCAATCGCGGTCGCGTGTGCAAACCGATTCGCCGATGGCGGCGGTTTCATTGGAGGAGCCCATGACCGCAAAAGGCAGCGCGGCAGTAAAAACCGTTGGAGCGTTAAACAATCGAGGGGATGCAATCCAGGCATTACGCGATGTCGCGCAGTATTTTCGCGTCAACGAGCCGCAAAGTCCGGTGGCATTACTGGCTGCGCGCGCGGCGCGTTGGGCGGAAATGTCGATGGACGAATGGCTCGCTGCCGTCGTCAAAGACGACAGTACACTGGCGCAATTGCGCGAACTTCTGGATATATCCCCAGCCAGCTAAAACAACAAAATACCGACGGGGAAAACGCTTGTGTTCCAGATTCTTACGGTTGCCGTTGCTGCACTCGCGACGTGGACGGGTGCTCTCTGGCTCTTATTGCCGATCGACATTTTCAGATATTCGCTGCTTTCAATCATCGCGATGCATGTCGCTGTGCCGACGTTGGCGGTCGGCGCGTGGTTTTCAGTACGTTTCTGGATTCAAAAATTACGATACGCGAAAGTCGTGAACGCTGAAACCGCACAGCAGAATATTAAGATCGCGGAAAAAACAAGGTTAAAAAATCTATTTGAGGAATTACTGAGAATTCGCCGCACGGCTATTAATTGTCGGTGGGCGGCAATTGCCGATGTTATTTTTTGGAACGGCTCAACTCAACTGACCGAAGATACAGAACAAACGCATACTCGCGAATATGCGGCTGACTCCATTCACTCCTGGCCGCAACCTACGTTAATTCGGTTGTTCCAGGAATTGTTCGCGGCGATACCTGGTGCCAGCGGCTTGCCCATTGCCATTTGTGCTTCATCACACGCGACGGATGGCGTTGAAAAAATTGTTCGTCAAGCTCACGCAATAGCTGTCGATCAGCTGGGTATCGTTGTAACTTGCAACGCAACGCCGGATGTCCTTTTCCTTTCCGAGGGCGATGTCCATCCATTCACACAACTGCATGACGTTTTTTTTAAGCATCGCGAATTGCCCGGGCTTATCGTTGTCGCGTTCGATTCATTATTGAAAGATGAGGCCGAATCAAACGATTGGTTTGATTCGGCCGATACGCAGAGCGAACGCGAAAAATGGCATGGCAAGCCGAATCGATCGGTTTGTTTATTACTGCTGAGCCCAAACGAGCTGGAAAGTGTTTTATCGACGCTCGCCGATTTGGGCAGCGATGCATTGCTCGACAATCTAACTCCGCATTGGGAGCGCCAACAAATTCCGCTGGGTATGGCGAGATTTCTTATGAAGTGGCCGAAGATATGGCGGGAAGGTTTTATCGCTATGCCACCGATAGCGTCTTTGCAGAGGTCGACAGCAATTGTGCTCAGTGAAAACGCATCGACGAAACAGCGAGTGCAAAGCGTGCGGGATGCCATGGGTGAAGCCGCGATTGATGCTTCGTTGATAGAGCCCGAATTCGTATTTGAAGGTGAAGTTGATTCGAATGGGAAAGCGGATGCTAAATCCATCAGCACATGCGGCTGGTTAATCCACAATGCGGGCGATGTCTCCGTTTGTGGCGAGCGATTAGCGCTATTGGGAGTCTCCATGTTGCAGCACGATATGGAGATTGACCCCATTAATCAGGGGACTAATACCGTGATGGCGGTGGGTGATTGCGGCACGGCGTCGCGTTGGTTGTCGCTTGCGCTCGCGATTCAGCGTGTGGCGAATAACCATAAGCCCGCGTTATGTGCGGTATTTAATCGTTCCGAGCTGCTGATTAGTTTTGTGTTGCCTGTTTCTAAAAAATAGTTAGGTATATCGTGCCCGAGCGGTCGATGGCTTATCGGAACCCCCCCCCAGCAGTTAACACAACTTTTTCACAACGTTGCTACATCGATAAAGTCGATTCGCTGCAATAAGCATAAAGCGGTGTTCTTATCGATATATTTATAAGCCAGTGCTGGCAAGATCAGTCTGCCGCTTTTAACATCACCGACAAATCAAGAACTGGGCGAATGATGGACACTGACAA
>CAMLJR010000149.1 GCA_946480345.1 uncultured Spongiibacteraceae bacterium | reverse complement strand
CGCAAAAAAATCGGCATCGCGCTCGGTGCCGGCTCGGCGCGCGGCATTGCCCATATCGGCGTGTTGCAGGGGTTGTCCGAAATCGGGATCGAGTCCGACATTGTGTGTGGATCGTCGATGGGCGCGCTCGTCGGCGCCGCCTATGTAACCGATCATCTCGACGACATGGGCGCATGGGTCAGCAAACTCAGTGGTCGCGATGTCATGCGCTATATCGGCATTCGACTGCTCGCGCAGGGCGGCGTCGCCGAAGCCGGCGCTCTCATTGCGTATCTGGGCGCGACGTTTGGCAATCCGCCCATCGAATCGCTGCCGAAAGCATTCGCCGCCATTGCCACCGATTTATATGCCGGCCGCGAAGTCTGGCTCGATAAAGGCCCACTCTGGGATGCCGTGCGGGCATCCATCGCCATTCCCGGCATGCTGACACCGGTCAGCACGGATGGCCGCTGGCTGGTCGATGGCGCACTGGTCAACCCGGTGCCGGTTTCTGCCTGTCGTGCGCTGGGCGCGGATATCGTTATCGCGGTCAACCCGAGTTCGTTGATGCGTCGCTCCCAGCAGCAAGTGCAACTCGGGGCGGAAGATGAGGACATCGACGATAACGAGCGCACACCCAACCTGCTTGGCCGCCTCGGCAGCGCGTGGCGCGGCGCAACCAACCCGCTTAAACAACTGCTCGCGGGCGGCGAAGGCCCGCGCACCCTCGAAGTGATGCAGGGTGCCATCACGATCATGCAGGACCGCATCACCCGCAGTCGCCTCGCCGGCGATCCGCCCGATGTGATCCTGCTGCCGCACGTCAACCATATCGGTTTGCTCGAATACCAGCGCGGCGCCGAAGCCATTGCAGCCGGGCGCGCCTGCGTCGAACACAATGCCGAAACGCTGCGGCACGCACTGGAGTTTCTGTCCTGATGATTAGACGGCTTCCGCTATGACGGCTTTATGCCACGTCGATGATCTCGGCGAAAATCAAGCCAAGGGCTTCGAACTCGGCAATGACAGCGTGTTCGCGATTAAGCGCGACGGACAGATTTATGTGTATCGCAACAGCTGCCCGCATCGAGGAGTCGAGCTGAACTGGCTCGAAGATCAGTTTCTCGACGGCGACGGCGAGCTGATTCAATGCGCAACGCACGGTGCGCTGTTCGTTATCGAAAGCGGGGAGTGCATTTATGGGCCGTGTCGCGGTCAATATCTGCAGCCGGTTGCGTTCAGCATTGAGCACGGCCTGATTCATCTAACGACTGGATAAAAGGCAGATCGAACCGGTTACGGTCGCGCTTGTGCGTACATATGCGCACTGTGCCCTGGGTGAAAATTGGTCTACCATCGCCCTTGTTATCTGCGTTTTGGCTCCGCTATTCGTTTAGGTCTCGTCATCTGTTTTCGATCGCTGTCGCCGTTTTCTAGAGATTCTGTCTGATGTCCACTGTCGTAAAACCTCCCATCATGTGGCTGCCCGCAGTTGTGTTAATCGGCACCTTCATTGTCTCGATCACGGTAGTGCCGTGGTACGGGTTCACCCATGGCTATAGCTGGGGCAACTGGCTCGCATTCGCCGTGATCCTCGCATTCAATGGGCTATCGATCACCGCCGGCTATCACCGCCTGTTCGCGCATAACACCTACAAGGCGCATCCGCTGTTGCGCTGGTTTTTCGCGCTGTTCGGCGCAAGCGCTACTCAGAACAGCATTCTGGTGTGGACGTCGGGTCATCGCCGCCATCATCGACACGTCGACGACAACGAAACCGACCCCTATTCGGCCAACCGCGGGCTGTGGTTCTCGCACATCGGCTGGATGCTGCGCGATTACCCGACCGGGAAGATCGATTTCAGCAATGTGCCCGATCTGCAGCGCGATCCGATCGTCGTATTTCAGGATCGTTATTACGCACCGCTCGCGGTGGGCATGAATCTGGCGCCGCCGCTGTTGCTCGGCGCGCTAACCGGCGATTACTGGGGTTATCTGCTATTGGCCGGTTTCCTGCGGCTCGTGGTGAATCATCACGTCACGTTCTTCATCAACTCGCTGGCGCATTACTGGGGCAAGCAGCCGTACACCGACGAGAACACCGCGCGCGACAATTTCTGGCTTGCGCTGGTGACCTACGGTGAGGGCTATCACAACTTCCATCACCTGTTTCAGAACGATTACCGCAATGGCGTGCGCTGGTGGCAGTTCGATCCGACCAAGTGGATGATCAATGTGGCGAGCTGGTGCGGTCTGGCCAGCGATCTGAACCGCATTCCCGATTTCAAGATTCAGAAGGCACTGCTCGACATGCAGTTCAAACGCGCGCAGCAGCGTCTCGCGCTGACTCCCAACGCAGACGTATGGCGGGAGCATCTTGAGCGCGAATACCAGCATTTCCTCGAATATCTGCAAGAGTGGAACACGCTGCGTCAGCAATGGTATGAGCAGAAGCGCGTGCAATTGGCGGAAAGAACCGCCGAGCTGCAACAGATGTGGCGGCAGACAACGATCAGTTCGCGACTGCAGGAACTCGAATACGCGCTGAAGTTGCAGCGCAAACGCCTCCACTACATGACGCTGCAATTTGCCTGATGCCGCGCACTTATTGAGCAGTTGATTAAGCCAGACTTAAACCTTCATAAAATTCGGCCGACGCGACAAAAAAACCCTGCCGCGTCGGTTATGTTTTTGAAATCCATCGCTTAATATGCTGGCCAACCCGGCGCGCCAGCATCTCGTGTTCCGGCCAATAATCTAACGATTGAGACCGCGCATGGCCGACGTGCCTTTTTCTGTGGTTATACCGGTCAAGGATGAAGCGGCGAATATTCACCACCTACTCGACGAAATACGGACAGTCGTCCGCTCCCGGGGTTGCGAATGCGAAGTCATCGTCGTCGACGATGGCAGCAGCGACGAAACGCTGGCAGTACTGCGCGCAATTAAACGTGAACATGCCGCCGACACCCCGCCGTTGGTGATTGTGCGCAACCCGCACAACCTCGGCCAAAGCACCTCAATTCTGATGGGCGCTCGCCAAGCCCGCTTTCCATGGATCGTCACGCTCGACGGCGACGGTCAAAATGATCCAGCCGATATTCCAAAGCTGCTCGAACGTGCCGCTAGCGACCCGAATATCGCGCTGATCGCCGGCCAACGCACTAAGCGTCGCGACAGTCTGAATAAGCGCCTGGCATCGCGTATTGCCAATCGAATTCGCGCTGCGCTGCTGCGGGACGGCACCCCTGACACGGGCTGCGGCCTGAAACTGATCCGCCGCGATGTGCTGCTGGCGCTGCCCTACTTCAACCACATGCACCGTTATTTACCGGCGCTGGTGCGCCGGCAGCGCGGCCGCATCGAGCTGGTGGGGGTCAATCACCGTCATCGCACCGAAGGCCGTTCTAAATACGGCACGCTCGACCGGCTTTGGGTCGGCATCTGGGATCTGATGGGTGTGATGTGGCTGATGCGTCGCAATCGCTTGCCGGAACAGGCTCCCACCGTCGAATAATCGAGTACACCATCGATGAATGAAGTCCTCCTACAGGCCTTCGGCCTGACGATTACGCCGTGGAAGCTGATCGGATACCTCGGCGTGGGGTTGTTTGCGGGTCGCTGGTTCGTTCAGGTTATCGCCTCGCGTCGGCACGGCAAACCGGTGATGCCGCGGCTGTTCTGGTACATGAGTATTACCGGCAGCCTGTTGTTGCTCGCCTATTTCATTTTCGGCAAGAACGACTCGGTGGGAATTCTCTCGAATTTATTTCCGTTCGCAGTGGCGCTGTACAACCTGCGCCTCGATTTCAAAGTAAAGAGAGCGCACTAACATGTTGACGAGCGCGAGTCGTCATCGCTGGACACTGGCCGCGCTGGCTGCCGTAATTTTTGGCTCTGCGCTTGGCCAACGCATGCCGTGGCATATCGATGAAGTCCGCTTCGCCGGCGTGGCGCTGGAAATGCTGCAAACCGGACAGTGGTGGGTGCCGCATCGGGCCGGCGAAATCTATGCGGATAAACCGCCGATCTTCTTCTGGGTCATGGCCGTTGCCATCAAAGCGATTGGCTCGGTGCGCTGGAGTTTCATGCTGCCGACAATGCTCGCCAGTTTCGGCGCGCTGCTGCTGATTTACGATCTCGGCACGCGGCTGTGGAACCGGCGCGTTGGCTTCACTGCAGCGGTGCTGCTGCTGTGCTGCTATCAATTCTGGCGGCTGGCCACGTACGCACACATCGACGGCTTTCTGATCGGATGGACCACGCTCGCGCTGTACGGTTTTGTCCGGCACATGCTTTCCGGCAACGATCGTGGCTGGTTTTATCTCGCCTTCGCCGCGCTGGCAGCAGGCATTCTCAGCAAGGGCGTCGGCTTTCTGCCGATTCTTATCGCCATGCCATTCGCTATCGCGCGCTGGCGCGGCGCTGCCCTCGCCCGCATTTCGGCGCGTCAATGGCTGGCCGGCGTCGGTGTCTTGGTCGCATTGCTGCTGTGCTGGCTGGTGCCGCTGTTGTCGCTCGCGCACGGCAATGCGGAAATTCGCGAATATCTCGAAGAAATCCTGCTGCGGCAAACCGCGCAACGGTATTCGGCGGCATGGCAGCACCGCGAACCGTTCTGGTTTTTCTTCGCGCAGATACCGAAATACTGGGCGCCGCTAAGTCTGTTGCTGCCGTGGCTGCTGCCGATCTGGTGGCGGAAGCTGCGGCGCAACGATAGCCGTTACATGCTGTTACTTGGATGGGCAGCACTCGTGCTGTTGTTCTTTTCGCTGTCGACCGGCAAGCGCGAGCTGTACATGCTGCCGGCGCTGCCCGCCGTTGCACTGGCTGCCGCCGCACCATTGCAGCTGCTGTTACGTCGGCGCTGGTTGCAACGCGCGATAGCGGGAACCGCCATCGCGCTGATCGTTGTGACGAGCCTGGCCGGGCTGATCCGCCTGACCGGCGTGCTGCCGAAATCGGCCCTGATGCAATGGCCGTCCAGCGCGGGAATTGCGCTGGTTGCTGCCGCCGTGGTCGGCCTGTTCGGCTTTGTCATACTGCGGCGCCGACCCATCGTTATGCGCTGGCTTGCCGTTTATCTCGCGATCATCGCCTGCTATCACCGCGGGCTGACGCCGCTCGCCGACGGGGTTGAATCGGGACAACCGGCCATGACGGCATTGAGTCGCGCCTCGGCTCCCAATGCATTGGCGCTGATCGATTGGAACGAGCGCGAATGGCTCTATAGCGAAGCCACGCTGCTGCACAACGGCATTCGCAGTAATAACGACATCGATTTGTGCAGTACCGCGCCGATTCCCATGACCTGGGTTATGAATGTCGAGACTGCCAAAAAGCTGCACTTACCTACCGCGCCTTCGTTCGACGTAGAACATGGCGAACCGATGGTAGCGATGCTCCCGCAGCCCCTGACGATGAATTGCGCTTCCGCGCAAAATTTCCGCTATCGCTTCGCGTGGAATCAAGCGTCGCTGCAACGACTCGCTCGATGATCGGTTGGCAAGACATGCCTGCCCCCATTAACAAACAGCTAAGCTAACAAACAAAAACGCTAATGCAGACAACGATCATTCACTTCGATGCTTATTTTTTATGCGCATCGGACGGAGGCGATCGGTTACTATCGCGCCATAAATAATCACCCGCGTCGCCCCTTTAAATAAAAATCCAAATGGGCGGCCAACAACGGGAAGCTTTTTGCCATGACCGATATTTATCAATTCGATGCAACGACCATCCAAGGTGCCTCGGTCTCGCTCGCCGACTATCGCAACAAAGTGTTGCTGATCGTCAATACCGCGAGCAAATGCGGATTCACCCCGCAGTTCGAAGGGCTCGAAAAACTTTACGAAAAATATGCCGACCGGGATTTCGCCGTACTGGGATTTCCGTGCAATCAATTCGGCAAACAGGACCCCGGCCACAACGGTGAAATTGAGGAATTCTGCCAGCTCAACTATGGCGTCAGTTTTCCGATGTTCGCGAAAATCGATGTCAACGGCGATGCCGCGCATCCGCTGTTCCAATATTTGAAAAAAGCAGCGCCCGGCATTCTCGGCAGCGAAAAAATCAAATGGAATTTCACCAAATTCCTGGTCGGACGCGATGGTGTTGTCATCGACCGTTTCGCCCCCGCTACGGCGCCGGAGCGCATCGAGCAGGCCATCGTCAACGCACTGGGCTAGCTCATGGCCCGGTTTTCACAACTGCTGTCGTTACGGCTGCTACCGCTGATATTTTCGGTGGCCGCGGTAATGCTGATTGTCAGTTTTGGCGCAGCCGTCGCGACGCGCTACTGGCTGGTGCTGCCGAAACTGCACGAAATGGAAGCATCGTCAGATCGCAAGGATTTACGGCGCGTATTGCTGGCGATCGACACCAAAAAATTACAGCTCAGCACGCTCGCCTACCAGAACGCCGTCTGGAATGAGATGTATCAGCACGCGCAGGATATCGATCCCGCATTTCTCGATACGCTGTTTCCGATCGATACGATGCTCTCGCTGAATATCGATATGGTCGCGTTATTCGATCCGCAGCAACGGTTGATCGATCATCGGCTCATCGACGAACAGAACGCGATGTTCAGCGAAGCGCCGCTGTCCATCGATGACGTACGTCCTTATCTCGTCGACCTGAGCAAAGTGCGCGACCGTGCACCGATTTTCGATAGCGGCTATTTGCTCAGTGCGCGCGGGCCTTTGTTGTACGGCACCGCCAGTGTGATGCGCAGCGATGCGACTGGCCAGCCGCTGGGCAATTTGTTCTACGCCACTGAATTTGACGCGGAATTCATCAAAGATATCGAGGTGAGTGCGCAGATCCATATAACGGCGTCACCCGCAGTGCCGAGCGATGCCGCGCTGATCCAGCCATCGATCGATCAGGTTTATCGCGATCGATACGATCGGATTGTCTGGATACTCACCGATAACCGGCAACGACCGACGGTAAAACTGTTGCTGAAATTACCGCAACGCGATTTCGATCTGGATTTATGGTCGCTACCT
>CAMLJR010000148.1 GCA_946480345.1 uncultured Spongiibacteraceae bacterium | reverse complement strand
CTTGCCTGCGAAGACGGCATCGAAGCCCGCCTGATCGTGCAACAGCGCAGTAAATGGCTGCTCGAACACGGCCCGCTGCCCGAACAACGTTTCGCGAAATTGCCGAAAAAAAACTGGACGCTGCTGGTCCAGGCCGTCGATCACTACATACCCGAAGTCGCCGACCTGCTCGATGCATTTCGGTTCATACCCGACTGGCGCATAGACGACGTGATGGTCAGCTACGCGGCGGATGGTGGCGGCGTCGGCGCGCACTTCGATCAGTACGATGTATTCCTGATCCAAGGACTCGGCAAACGGTTATGGCAGGTGGGCGCGGTTTGCGATCACACCACCCCGCTCCTGCCGCACGACGAATTACGGCTGCTACAGGATTTCACCGCCGAGCAGGAATGGCTGCTCGAACCCGGCGACATTCTTTATCTACCGCCGCGCTACGCGCATAACGGCGTTGCGGTGGGCACCGATTGCATGACGTATTCGATTGGCTTTCGTGCACCGGCGCGCAGCGAATTGCTCGCGCATTTCTGCGACGACATTCTCTCGAACCTCAACGACGACGATCGATTCACTGATACACAACGCGCGCTGCCGCAACACGCTGGCGAAATCGCTGCTGGCGATCTCGATGGCCTGCATCGAATGGCGACCGAAAAATTACTCGACGCCGATCGGTTTCAGCACTGGTTCGGTCGCCACAGCACCACGCCAAAATATCCGGATCACGTATCTCCGCCGCAACGCCCGATCACCGCAAAACAATTGCAAACTCAACTCAGCGCAGGTTCATTACTGCTACGTAACCCCGCCAGTCGACTGGCTTTTGTTCGCAACACACACGGGATCACGCTGTTTGCGGATGGCGAAGCATTCGTGGGCGATAAGGAAATCATTGCTTTCGTCGAGCAACTTTGTGCGCAGATGAGTATTTCCGCCGATACGGATATGCTGAAATCGCCTGCCGTATTGCAGTTACTGTTTGCATTGCTCAACCAAGGAACGCTGGTATTCGACGATGATTGAAATTCGCCGTGCCGATTGGAATCGCGATCGCGACGTTCTCGCCGAAATTCGCCGTCGTGTTTTTATCGAGGAGCAAGGCGTATCGCAGGAGCTCGAATGGGATGGCAACGATGAAGCGGCGATGCATTGGCTTGCGCTGCTCGATGACTATCCCGTCGGCACCGCGCGCATGTTGCATGATGGCCATATCGGGCGCATGGCGGTACTGATTCGCAGCCGCAGACACGGCGTCGGTACCGCGCTGCTGCAATCGATCATCGAATATGCGCGCGAACAAAAACAACGCGAATTATTTCTTCATGCGCAAACACACGCGCTGACCTTTTACGAACGATTGGGTTTCGCTGCGGAAGGCCCCGAATTTCTCGACGCAGCGATGCCTCATCGAACGATGCGCTTGGTTCTGCGCAAAAATCGAATGCTCGGACAGGACGGTGGACGTTTCAATGTGCACGATCGTCGCACCACAGCCCTCGATCTGACTCAACAAAGCAAACGCACTTTGCGCGTGTTATCGAATGAACTCGATCCCGAGATTTTCGATAACGCTGATTTTGTCGATGCGTTATCGCAGCTTGCGCGCCGCAGCCGTTACAGCGACATTCGATTGCTCGTCGTTCACGCAAAGCCCGTTGCACAACGCGGTCATCGAGCGCTCGAACTGGCGCGCAAGTTAAGCACGACGATTCAATTACGCCGCGCCGATTGCGCACCCGAAGCGATTGCAGAGAACTTTCTGATTGCGGACGATACCGGCGTGCTGTGTTATTCGTTGCGCGAGCCGGAAAAAGCGTGGGCGGATTATCACAATCGCCCGTTGGCAGAAAACTATGCGGCGCAGTTCGATGAATTATGGCACCGCAGTATCGACGATCCAGAACTGCGTTTATTGCATCTATAACATGTGACGTTTCCGAAAACATTTAGGAATGGCGGCGATGAAAAAATTAATGCGAATTATTTTTTCACTATTGCTCATCACCCATATCGGCACAGCGCTGGCCGATGCGCGCGTATTCGAACTCACCACGCCGAATCCACAGGAAGTGGTCGATACGTTGCGGCAAACGTATGGCGATAAAATTCGCGTCGATCTGGTTCAGCAACGCCTCGTCGTCGTCGGCAGCAAACAGCAGCTCGACGAAATCGGTGCGGTGCTGGTCAAGCTCGATCCCACACCGGCAGCATTACGCCTTACCATTCGGGAACAACCGGCTGATGAAACGCCCGGAACGATCACCTACTCCACCACCACTAATAATGGTTACACCATCGATACCGTTGAGGGTGCATTAGTCGCGCTGGATTACAGTCAGCTTTCGCAACGTGTCAGCGGATTTGGCGCCGGCGCCCCATACCGCGGATGGTTAATCGACATCGAAGAAAAGCCGACGTTACTGCAATCGATCACATTGCAGGTGCGCGCGCCGAGCCGCAAAGCGATCATCACCGTCGGTTATACAAAAGAAGAAAATCAGCAACGCCGTGTTTTTGGCAACACCGTTGCTGGCGACCTTGGCAGTTGGATTCCTTTATTGCCGCAACAAGGGGCGCCGGAACAAGAGGTGCCGGCAGACGGCACCATTACCAGCGGCCCGAAACGCGGCAATCAGCTCTATGTTCGCGTGCAAAAGAATTACAGCAAAGCAAAAACGCGGACGCAAAATTAAGTAATCGTCGTACTAAAGCTTTACTCCGTTTTAAATCATTAAGCCTCATCAACCACGCCGAAATAGCGCTGGTAACGTTGAAAGAATTCGCGTTTACGCTGAATGTCTTCCTGCTCGCCCGCGCTGTAATGATGTTTTCCAAACTTACCCTGCGGCTTCTGCGCGAGATAATTTTGGATGCGTTGCCCGGTGTCGCTCGAATAATCCAACCCTGCCTGTCGATACAGATTGCCAACGGTGCTGATTGGCTGCTGCACTAAATCGCGATACTGCACATTGAATATTTTCTCGCGAGGAATAGCTCCGCTTTCGATCCAATCGATGATGCGATCGAGTTTCGCCCCCATTGCCGCGGGATCGAATAAAGTTTCGAACGCCTCGACTTCAAGCGGTTTATCGCTGCGCTGCCAATAAATCGTCCCTTGCAAACTCGTCACCGATGCTTGCGCCTTGATCGGGTCGCGGTGGGTCATCACCAGTCGAGCATCGGGAAATGCCTTAAACAACGTCGGCAGATAATTAAGATGCGACGGTGCTTTCAGCAGCCAGTGCTTGCGCGGATTTTTCCACTGCCACAGTTTCAACATGCGCCGATAAAACTGATACGGAAAATCCCAGTTGGCATTTTTGATTAACCACTCCATGTAACTCGGCACCTGATACAGGCCCGGCAACATTTCGCTGACGAATGTGCAGGCCTGCGCGACGATACATTCGTTCGGCAGACGCGCATCCATTTCATGCATTGTGGCGTAGGTCGGTGTCACGCGATTCCATTGCGTCACCAAATGCTGGCATTTTTCGATGCGCGGATCGGTTTCATAAGTGCCACGCTCGGGTGGCGGAGACGGGAACATCATTTCCCACTGGCGTGGCGATCCGAATTGCGTGTCCTGCGACAAAATTTCAAACAGAATCGATGTGCCCGAGCGCGGTAACCCGACAATAATCACCGGGGCTTCGATGATTTCATCATCGATTTCAGGATGCCGATTGAATGCCGCCTGCACACCGAGCAACGCTTCGAGCCAGATCAGCACATCCTGACGCGCCATCAAGCGGCCGAATGGATGCAGACCGGCCTCTTCATTCAACGCTTTAACAAATACACGATACGGCTCGCGCCACCCATCGGTGCCGAAATCATCGAAACCGGTATTGCGCTGCGCGGTTTCGATCATTTCCTGCGGATCGAGCGGTATTAACGAGGCGAAATCCATACCGCGCGCTTCATCGTTAAAGCGTTGCAACCAGTCGGGGCGCGATGGGGGATTCCACAATGTTTCATCTGCAGTCATATTTCTTCTCAACGCGTTAATGCTTTTACTGATTATGTTTATTTAATTTCAGATCACGTATTGACTGGTAAATATCAGATCCATTTCGTTGAAATCAATAAATCGCGCACAGCTATCCATCATGATTTTTTGGTGACGATCGAGCTTGCCCGCATCGCCTACCGCATCGAAAAACACTTCGGGATTCGCAAATGCTTCGGGCGGAAAACATTCCTCGATAATGCCGTGCAATAAAGGCGCATTCGGCGTCAGCGCACGCATCACCGCGTGTTGTGCATATTGAAACGTACTCTGCGTATCGATAGCGATCTGCGTGTGCGAGTCCCACCAGATATCGAGCCATTTTTGATGCGCAAAATGTTTAGGCTTAGTGAGAAAACACCACTGGCTCAATGCATCGAGTCGTTTGCCGCCGCTGGTTTGATGACGCGATTCGATCGGACGCGACTCCACCACGGAATAACCGTGGAAATTCACGTGCTGACGCATCCGCTGTTCCAGCGGTTTGCGGTAGTACCCGGAATCGACCCACAAGCTGATAACACCTTGCAGGCCAGGCTGAATTCGATGAATCGGCGTCAGACTTTTTTCGCTCGGTGTGAAATATTCATCCGCAACATTGATCTGCACGGCATGCACGCCGCGTTCGCGCTTTAACTGCGGGCCGAGCAATTGCACCAATTCGTCGCGTAACTGGGGGCCGGATTTCCGCGCGTGCCAAAATGCATACAACAGTTTTTCCATGCTGCCTCCTAATAGGCCAAGCGTCTTAAAATAAGTGCCAACGTTAGGCCACTTGTATACCGGATGGCAAGCATCCGCCATGCAGCCGATATCGCAACCCTTCTTTTTGGTTTTTTTACGCTAAAGAAATTATCGAGCTATCGATGAAATATTGCTTTCGATCGGGCTTGGCGTTGTTCCGCTACGCCAATAATAAAAATCCGCTCCGAAGAGCGGTAAATGTAGAAGGCCGTTGCAGGAGGTGGAAAAAAAGTTTCCTCGTTAACACCGCGCATTGCATCGGACTCCTGCCCCTTGGCATCAGCGTTTACCGGTCCATTTTTGACAGCGCTTCATCCCACGCCTTATTCACGTTTTGCACACCGGGCTCGATGCCGCCATGAATGACTGTTTTAGGGAAACCCGCATCGAGCGCACGCTGAACCGATGCCAACATGACGACATCCTCGTCGATTGAGAAAAACCACGTCATATCAAAGGCGGCCTCCTGCTGCTTGAGCGCCTCTTCATCTTCGGGCTTCGACCATGCGTAGCTTTTTATCGAGTAGATAGTTTTATTGGGCGCACTTCCCGGCTCATGCCGCGCAACGATAATTCCCGACATGTTGAATTCAAAAATCGTGGTGGGAAACACAAAATTCGTTAACGCGATATACGGAGCCGCATCAGAGCCAGACTTTAATTCCAAATCGACGAGCGGACGCATTCCCGAACACATCCGGCCGTGTGCGCCGAATGAATCATAAGTGGCCTGCCGCAGCAGCATTCCCTTTCCTCCCACCATTTTATCCATTGACACCCCATGCAAAGGCACTAGGTGATAACCCTCAATTGATGCCTCGTTGATCAGTTTCCAGTTAACCGGAAACTCCTCCGAGCGCTCTTTAATGAAATAGGCATTCGAAATGTCGAAGGGCAAAATTTCGGCGGCGATGGGGCCCAGACGTGCATCCACATCCGCAGGGACGTCAGGATTCGGACTCATAACAATCAAGCCGTACTTCTCGGCGACGGGCAGTTCAAAGAGGTTGCGCGAGGAGAGATCGCAATTTGCAAATGATTGGCGTTGAGGGACAGCGGTCAGAGCACCTTTAGTGTCATAGCACCAATTATGATAAGGACAGATAACTCGGCCCGTCCCCTTCCCCCGCCCCTGCACCAGTGCGGCCCCGCGGTGTCGGCAAGCATTTACAAAACCGCGCACGACGTTATCTTCACCGCGTGTGATAAAAACGGGAATTCCCGCCAGTTCAAACGCCCAGTAATCTCCCACCTCAGGCACATCGGCGCTCAAACCCACCAGCTGCGGTTCGCGAGCAAAAATGATTTCTTTCTCCTGCTGCCACCGGTCAGTGGCAACGTATCGCGACGCATCAATTTCAACCGCGTGTTCAACCGCATCGCCCTGATTATTTTTCGCCAAGGCAACAAGACGCTGACCGATTCCGAGCACTATGTCGTTCATTTTCAGCTCCTAACTACAGAGGAATAATTGTTAAAGACCTAATGCATCGCGAGCGCGATCGATTTCGCTCGGATCGGCGGTGGTAGGCATGAGAATGATGTCGTTTAGACCTATGCTCCGGGCGCTCTCTACGGCTTCGCGCAGTGTCGCGGCACCATAATTCGTGGAGGTCTCGGCAGCCATGCGCGCGTTATCCTCGCCAAAAGGCAGCGAAAGATTAAAAACGTATTTCGCCAACTGCTCCCTGGCGTTGGTACCGAGCGCAAAAAACACATACGTCGAAAAATGAGGCGTCTCCTTCCGGCCCTCGTCCCTCCATACTTGCGTTACCAGCTCTTTCTGAGCGCTAAGACCTTCCGCGTTGAAGATGATGGTATTGCCTCCATCGATCACACCCATCGCCCATTTGGCGGCGCGAGCGATGGATTTTGGACCCATAACACCAGCGACAAACGGTATACCACCCGACTGCAATGGTTTAGGCCCTACCGGATAGTGGCCGGGAACCGGCGGTTCCTGAGCCCAGATTTTTCGCATGGTTGCCACATGCTGGTCCATACGCTGGCGTCTCTGCGAAAGCTCGCCTCCCACCGCCAGATAGTCTTCATTCTGACTACCGATGCCGACACCGAGAGTCACCCGCCCACCCGATAAAACATCGATGGTGGCGAGTTCTTTCGCGAAAAGTACAGCGTTCCTCAGCGGAAGCGTGTTGATGGCTGTCCACAATCGCACGCGCTCGGTCATTGCCGCGGCTGCAGCGAGCTGCACCGAAAGAGCCCACCCATAAGGAGTGACCACACCGTC
>CAMLJR010000147.1 GCA_946480345.1 uncultured Spongiibacteraceae bacterium | reverse complement strand
TTCAACGCCGGCTCGGCACTCGAAGCTAACGGTTTTGCCGCACTCGCGTTCATGAACACCTTCGCCGCCACCGCTGCTGCGGTACTCGGCTGGTGCCTCGGTGAAGCACTGTTGCGCGGTAAGGCATCGATGCTCGGCGCTGCTTCCGGCGCGGTGGCAGGTCTGGTCGCGATTACTCCCGCTGCCGGCAACGTCGGCCTCGGTGGCGCGCTGATTATTGGCGTCCTCGCTGGTCTGGTATGTCTGTGGGGTGTCACCGGTCTGAAGAAACTGCTGGGCGCCGACGATTCGCTCGACGTGTTCGGCGTGCACGGTGTTGGCGGTATTCTCGGTGCGTTGCTGACCGGCGTGTTCAACTCGCCGAACCTCGGTGGCCCAAGCGTGGTTGGCGATTGGGTAACTGCGGCAGTGATCTCTCCGGAGAATTACTCGATCGGTACGCAATTGATGGTCCAAGGCAAAGCAGTACTGGTCACCGTCGTGTGGTCGGCAGTGGTATCGCTGATCGCTTACAAGATTGTCGATCTCGTGGTCGGTCTGCGTGTGTCCGAAGAGGACGAGCGCGAAGGTCTCGACACCACGTCGCATGGCGAGCGCGCTTACAACCTCTAATAGCGCTCACTGGTAATAGACGCTCACGTTGTGAGCAATACGAAAAAGCGCCGGGGGCAACCCTGGCGCTTTTTTTATTGCCAGTCCCCTTGTTTTATTGGGAGCTCTGCTTGCCAGTTTCCATGGCTCTGGGCGACACTTGAATCCAAGCGCCATGCCGGCCCGCACTTCTTTTGCAATATTTGGAGAAAATCGAATGAAACTCGTCACCGCAATCATCAAGCCTTTCAAATTGGATGACGTGCGCGCTTCGTTATCCGACATCGGTGTACAAGGTGTCACTGTCACTGAAGTAAAAGGATTTGGCCGTCAGAAAGGCCACACCGAGTTGTATCGCGGCGCTGAATATGTGGTCGATTTTCTGCCGAAAGTGAAGCTGGAAATCGCTGTGGCCGATGGCGTGGTCGAGTCGGTCATCGAAGCCATTACCAAAGCCGCGAATACCGGCAAAATCGGTGACGGCAAAATCTTCGTATCGCCGCTTGAGCAGGTGATCCGTATCCGCACCGGTGAAACGGGCGAAGACGCCATTTGAGCGCGCTCAAGCGCTGAACAAGTTCAATAATTCCTCTCGATCAATATGACCGCACTGATACTGCAGCGCGGTCATAAAATTCTCCCTCGATCCATTTCCGCTGTGAGCCGCCATTTGCTGTTGGGCTTCATCGGCGAATCGTTCGATTAAAAACCGGTAGTGCCGATATACCTGCGCGAGCAAGGCGCTGCCGTGCATCACGTCCGACACAATCCGACAGCGCAGCACGAAGCTATCGATGGCGATATCGTCGACCAAATCGGTTTCTTCCGCGTAACACAACCACGGTAAAGCGTACTGAAAGTGTGCTGCCTGAATACCGCTGCGCTGTCCGATTTGAGAGCCGGCGTCGTCGAACACGGGCGAGCTGTTAAAACCGCAGCTCGGCGAGCGGCTTTTCCACAGATATCCGCATAACGCATTTTGCGCGACTAACTGTTTAAGGGAGTGCTCGGCGAACGTTTGCAATGGGTCGGTTACATCGAGCGTGCGATCGTCGCCGCCGCGTGCGCGCACGACACCGTTTTGCTGAACCAGGTGCACGGGTGGGCGCGGCACCGTCATGCCTGCGCCGACTTCGGGACACACCGCGATTAAATTAAGTGCGCGCGTCAAACGATCGAGTGCCGGCAATATTTTATCGGCGCCATCGTAGCGAACTCGCTCGCCGGCGAGGCAGGCGCTTACCGCAACAACCGCGCGTCGGTTAGCGCTGGCTGGATCAATGAAACGGTTTTCATCAAATCGATGTGACATGCGGCAGCCTATTCATCTGCGTATACATTGATGCGTTTTTATCCGAGCTCATAAGCATCAAAAAAATAGAAGGAAAAAATCTAATAAAAAACTTTTTTCAGCGGTTGCGGAAAATCGAGATTGATCTATATATTTCGCTCGTTTCTAATCTCCACCACTTCGAGCGGTAGCATACAGGGGCTGTAACCATGGGCAAATTCGACGACCAAGACGACCAAGACGATTTTGACGGCGAAGAAGAGCAGGACGCCGAAGAGGGCGACGACGTCGAAGTAGCGGCTGAGGCATCGGCCGAGTCGGCAGGCCCGGCCGTCAATCATGAAGACTCGCCCGAAGAGCGCACCGTAGCGTCGCGGCAGAAACTGCGCGAGGAGATGGAGCAGGAAATCGAAGCTTTCCTGGCTCGCGGCGGCAAAATCGCGCAGATTGAGCCGAACGTCACCGCCGATCCTCCGCGCAAACCCGATAGCGAATACGGCAGCCGACCTATTTAATTTCGGCGGCGTTCAAGCTCGGTAACAATCGCCGATACGGCATCTGGCAATTCATGCAGATGCCGTATTTGTTTTGTAGGCGGTGAATTGTCCGGCCATGACTCCCCCGTCGCATTAACCCACACCGTATGCATGCCCACGCGTTGCGCGCCACGCATATCCGCATCGATATCGTCGCCGATATGAATGCTCTGCGATGCCGTACAGCCGGCGCGTTGCAATGCTTCGAGAAACGGTTCGGGATGGGGTTTCGCGCGCGGCAGATGCTCGGCGTTAATCGCGAAGCTGAAATAGCGATCGAGACCGATTCGCCGAATATCGAAGTTACCGTTGGTAATCGCCGCGAGTTGGTAATTCGTCTGTAAGTGGGCAAGCGTATGTTCGGCCTGTTCGAACAACTCCACGTCGTGACGCGCGTGTAGAAAAATTTCGAATGCTTCGTGGGCTATTTGCGTGGCGCGCGGGCTGTCGATGCCAGCACGTTCCAGTGCATGTTGCAGGCTGCGCAAGCGTAGCTCGCTAATGCGATGCGCGAGATGTGGTTCGTTGCGCGCGATATCGAGTCGGAGCGATTGCAGCGTGGCGATCGAATACTGCGCACATAATTCGGGGACGCGCTGCTGCAACCATCGATAAGTGATTTCTTCCGCGCGCAACAATACCGGCGCGAAATGCCACAGCGTATCGTCAAGATCGAACGTAAGCAGACGAATGGTGCGATCGTTCATGATTCGGCGCTATCTGTTGAGGGCGTTTCCGATTGCCTGCGTTTGCGTGCGGCGCGCGGATGCGCGGCATCGTAAACCTTCGCGAGATGCTGGAAATCCAGATGCGTATAAATTTGCGTGGTCGCCAGATTTTCGTGGCCGAGTAGTTCCTGCACCGCGCGCAGATCGCCGCTCGATTCGAGCATATGGCTCGCGAATGAATGCCGCAGCATGTGTGGATGCACATGCTGCGGTACACCGCGAAGTAGCGACTGCTTGCTGATTCGATCCTGCACGCTGCGTGGGCTGATGCGATTGCCGCGAGCGCTGATGAATAAAGCGTTCTCGGTGGTGCTGATCGTCGCGCGAAAATTCAACCATTGTTTAATGGCCTGCAGCGCGACGGTGCCGATCGGCACGATGCGGGTTTTATTGCCCTTGCCGATGACCGTTAATTCGCCATTCGCAAAATCAATCGTATCGACATTGAGCGAAATTAATTCCGCGAGTCGCAAACCGGATGAATACAGCACTTCCATCATCGCCTGGTCGCGCGCGTTGAGAAAATCGTCCGCGTTGTTATCGAGCAGCTGCTGCATCTGATCGATATCGAGCGCTTTTGGTAAATGCCGCGGTGTTTTCGGCGCGCTGATACCGACGACGGGATTATGCGAAACATGATGCGTGCGTTGCACATGTTTATAGAGCGTACGCAGCGCCGATAGGGCGCGCTGCACGCTGCGGCCGCTCAGATGATGACGCAGTTTGGCAATCCACATCCGCACATCGGCATTGTGCACAGCGAGAGCCGAATCGAGATTGCGGTCGCGACAAAACGCGAGAAAACTGTCGAGATCGCGGCGGTAATTGCTGATGGTGTGCGGCGAGGCGCGTCGAATCGTTTCGAGATCGCGCAAAAAGTCTGCGCACAATTGCGGAAGCGGGGGCAGCGTTTCATCCCCCGCCATCGTTAAAAGCCTTTCAAATGTTTAGGCAGTAGCCGGTTCAGCACTTCAGCGATATAGCCGAGAAACAATGTGCCCATGCTGGAGCGAAAATAATTCGCATCGGTACTGGCGATGGCGAGCACGCCGAGCGGGTTGCCAAAGACGAGCGGCACGACGGCAGCCGAGCCGATTTGTCGCGCATGATCGGGAAATAAAAACTGCACTTCTTCCGGTCTCAATACGCCGCAGACCGCCTTGCTGCTTTTCAGCAGGCCATCGATTTGCGCGCGTGCTTCGGGCAATGCCACCACACGGGCGCGCACGCCGCGATGCTGCATCGGATTGCCGATCAGTACGATGCTGGCGAAATCGATTTGAAAATCGTTTTGCAAACCGTTGACGAAGGTGTCGACGATTTGATCGAGCGTCTGTGCTTCGAGCAAACGTAATACGAGTTCTTTCGTTTGTTCGAACAAGCGATCGTTGGTGCGCGCATTTTCGAGCAGGCTGTTAAGGCGATGGCGCATATCCATATTGCGATCGCGCAAAATCGACACCTGACGTTCGAGCAGCGACACCGCGCCACCGGCCGGATGTGCGACTTCGATATCGGTCAGCAGGTCGGGACGTTTTAAAAAGAAATCGGGATGAAGACGCAAATAAGCGGCGATTTGTTCGGGGTTCAGCTCTACGGAATTCTTGTCGTACGTTTCCACAAAACGCTCTCGTTATCGTTGCTTTCGTTTGGCTGCGATCGTTCGTGCGACGATTGTCCCAGCGACCACGTTACAGCTGCCATTGTTATAACTGTATCTGCCCTTCGTACACGGTAGTCGCAGGCCCGGTCATCATAACGGGCTGACCTTCGCCCTGCCACTCGATGCTCAGCGCGCCGCCAGGCAGATTGACCTGCACCGTATCGTCGAGAAGTCCGCGCAATTGACCGCTGACAACCGCAGCGCAAGCGCCGGTACCGCACGCCAGTGTTTCACCGGCGCCGCGTTCGAATACGCGCAAATTGATTTCGGTGCGCGAAACAATCTGCATAAAGCCGACATTCACGCGCTGCGGAAAGCGTGGATGATGTTCCAGCTGCGGCCCCAGCGTTGCCACTGGCGCGGTTCGCACATCGTTGACGAGCAGCACGGCATGCGGATTACCCATCGATACGGCGCCGATTTCGATCGATTCGCCGGCGTTTTCGATGTGATAGGTCGTCGCACGGTCGCTCGCATCGAATGGAATATCGGCGGGCGACAACACCGGCGCGCCCATATTGACCCGCACTTGTTTGTTGGGCGTGATTTGCAATTCGATGATGCCGGCTTTGGTTTCGACGCGAATCGTGTCTTTGCCGGTCATGCGTTTTTCGCGCACATAGCGCGCAAAACAGCGGGCGCCATTACCGCATTGTTCGACTTCGCCGCCATCGGCGTTGTAAATGCGATAACGAAAATCGACATCGGGCCGGCCCGGTGCTTCAACCACCAATACCTGGTCGCAGCCGATGCCGAAGTGGCGATCGGCCAGCTTGCGTATATGGCGCTCTTTCAGCAGGACGCGCTGGCTGATCAGGTCGAGTACGACAAAATCGTTGCCGCACCCGTGCATTTTGGTAAAGCGTAATAACATCGCTCGGCTTCCGTGTGGCGCTTCGCCGCGAGCGCGGTGGTGCGCGGGATCAGGGTAGCAACGATTCCCCACGCATTAGGTCGGCGATGGTTTCGCGCGAGCGCACCAGATAAAAGCGATCGTCATCGACCATCACTTCGGCAGCGCGCGCCCGGCTATTGTAATTGGAACTCATGCCAAATCCATACGCGCCGGCCGAGAACACGGAGAGTAAATCGCCGGGCTCGACGGCAAGCTCGCGCTGTTTGCCGAGAAAGTCGCCGGTTTCGCACACTGGGCCGACAACATCGTAGGTGCGCGCCACGGCTGAGGTGTTAGAGCGGGTCGGTTGAATGTTCATCCACGCTTGATACAGCGCAGGGCGAATCAAATCGTTCATGCCCGCATCGATCACACAGAAATTCTTGTGTTCGCTCAATTTCAGAAATTCGACCTGTGTCAGCAGTAAGCCGGCATTCGCGACGATCGAGCGGCCCGGTTCGAACACCAATTGCAATTTGCGCTCGCCGATTGCTTCGACAATTTGCTGCATATACGAAGCAGGCTCAGGCGGCTGCTCATCGCGATAGCGCACGCCGAGGCCGCCACCGAGATCGAGATGTTCGATTTCGATGCCGTCATTCGCGAGCTCATCGATCAATGCGAGCACGCGCGTGAGCGCATCGAGAAACGGCGTGGTATCGGTAAGCTGCGAACCGATATGGCAATCGACGCCGACGATTTTCAGATTCGGCAATTGTTGTGCGCGCAGATAAACCGCACGCGCATCTTCGATCGGAATGCCGAATTTGTTGTCTTTCAAGCCGGTCGAAATATACGGATGCGTGTTTGCATCGACGTCGGGATTCACGCGCAACGAAATCGGTGCAGTGACCTTTTGTTCGGCGGCGACTTGCTGTAGCAGCTCCAATTCGGCGGCACTTTCGACGTTGAAGCAATGAATGCCGATATCCAGCGCGCGCTGCATTTCCGCTGCGGTTTTGCCGACGCCGGAAAATACGATTTTGTTCGGATCGCCGCCGGCAGCGAGCACACGTTCGAGTTCGCCGCCCGATACGATGTCGAAACCTGCACCAAGTCGAGCGAGCACATTCAGTACCGCGATATTTGAATTCGCTTTGACGGCATAGCAAATCAGATGCGGTCTGTCGCCGAGTGCCGAATCATACGAGTGAAAACGCTGCTCGATATACGCACGCGAATAAACATACGTGGGGGTGCCATAGGCTTCGGCAATTTTTTGTACGGGCACAGCTTCGGCGAACAATTCGCCGTGCTGAAACTGAAATGGATTACTCATCAAATGTCTCTATTTAAATTACAGAGGGCTATTTAAATCGCAGGCGAACTATTGCGGCTGCGATTGCGGC
>CAMLJR010000146.1 GCA_946480345.1 uncultured Spongiibacteraceae bacterium | reverse complement strand
ATCAGAGCATCCGCTTCGCTGGCGCGGGAGAAATTTGTGGTTGGCTCAAACCCCGCTGCCCGCGCCCGCCTGATGGCCTCGACGGGAATGTGCTCAATGTAACTGGTTCCCTCCTGGAGCGCGGACACTTTGTTCGGGTCAATGTCGAAGCCGATGACCCTGTAACCGACCTCGGAAAATCTTAACATCAACGGCAGGCCCACGTAACCAAGCCCCACAATGCCGATGATTGCTTTTTTTTTGGCAATTCGTTCAATGACTGGAACGCTCACTTCCGATGTTACTCCTTAAAGGTTCTTTCCAGCTTACATGTCGGGGGGGGGATTTTAGTGGCAACATCTCGTTTTGACTAGCGTCTGCTAGCACTAACTTTAGATGCAATGCGCAAATGGAAATTACCTCTGCGCAATTTAAATTAATCGAAGAATTGCTGCCGATTCACCGCGGTAACGTAACGCTGGAAAATCGGCAGGTGTTAAACGTCATTTTGTATGTGGCAGAGCACGGCTGTAAATGGCGAGGCTTACCGAAAAAAAATCGGTAATTGGCATACGGTGTACAGGCGATGACAGCCGATGCGCGAACGGTGGTAGTTTTCGTTGTCGCCGGACAGGCTGGCGATGCACCGGAAGGAAGAAAGCTGCTAAAAGCTCTTGAAAATAAGGCATTAAAAGGCGTTCACGTCATTATAGATAAAGCCTGTGATGGCAACGAAACGCAGCAACTGGTATTTGATCTTGGCATAATGCCTTTAATACCGCCCAAGGTAAATTGTATTTCCGTCTGGACCTACGACCGTGAAATGTACAAGAAGCCCAACGAAGTTGAACACCTATTCCGACGACTGAAAGGTTTTCGCCGGATATTTTCTCGGCTCGATAAACTCGATGTGATCTTCAGATTTTCTATCCACTTCGCCTTAATTGTGGATAAGCTTATTGAGCGTTAGCAGGCCCTAGGGCAGCCGTAGGCACAGCAAGGCGACTGTAGGCACGCATGAATCCTTCAATATTCTTGCTCGGCAAAGACGGCCAAGTCGGCTGGGAGTTACAACGCTCGCTGTCGCCACTCGGCAACCTGATTGCGCACAATCGAAAGGAGTGTGATGTCGGTGATATCGATTTATTGCGCGCGATTCTCGCCGCCCGCGCGCCAGACATCATCGTCAATGCGGCAGCCTATACGGCGGTCGACAAAGCAGAGCAGGATTCGGCAACCGCAAACAGAATCAATGCTGATGCAACTGCTGTGATGGCCGAAGTCGCCAACCGAAATGGTTCGCTGCTTGTCCACTACTCCACTGATCATGTTTTCGATGGGGCAAAATCCAGCACGTACACAGAAGAGGATGCAACAAATCCAATCTCCATTTATGGCAGGAGCAAGGTTCTGGGCGAGCAGGCAATTATCGATAGCGGCTGCCGACATTTGATTTTTCGCACCAGCTGGGTATTTTCGGCGCGAGCCAACAACTTCACAAAAACTATGCTGCGACTCGCGAGCGAGCGCGAAAACGTGCGCGCGGTTGTTGATCAGTTTGGCACTCCCACCAGCGCAGAGCTTATTGCCGACGTTACCGCACACGTGATTCGTGATGTAATTGCGGACCGCGCACCCGGCGGGCTATATCATCTCGCCGCAGCGGGCGAGACAAGCCGGCATGGCTACGCCAGCTTTGTTTTTGAGCAGGCGCAACAATTGGGCATCCCGCTAAAAACATATTCCGCCGCCCCCATAGCGACAAGTGAATATCCACTGCCTGCGGCGCGCCCTTCGAATTCTCGTCTCGACACCACAAAATTACAAAACACCTTCGGACTTACGATGCCCGACTGGCGTCACCATGTGGCACGACTGATACAGGAGTTATCCGGAGCAATTCGATGAACCCAACAAATCGCAAAGGCATTATTCTCGCCGGCGGCTCCGGAGCTCGTCTGTACCCGGCAACGCTCGCTGTATCGAAGCAGTTAATGCCAGTCTTCGACAAACCCATGATCTATTACCCGTTGTCGACATTGATGTTGGCGGGAATTCGCGAAATTTTGATTATTTCCACTCCCCTTGATACTCCGCGTTTCGAGCAACTGCTCGGCGATGGCTCACAATGGGGCTTACAATTAAGTTACGCCGTCCAGCCGTCTCCTGACGGGCTTGCGCAAGCATTTGTTATCGGCGAGCAATTTCTTAACGGCTGCCCAAGCGCTTTGGTCCTTGGTGATAACATTTTCTACGGGCATAGCCTGCAGGAATTATTAATTAGCGCGACCGCGCGCGAATATGGCGCCTCGGTCTTCGCGTATCACGTACATGACCCGGAGCGTTATGGCGTTGTCGAGTTTGAAAATAACGGCAAGGTGATAAGCATTGAAGAAAAACCGCAAATCCCCAAATCTAAATACGCGATAACCGGCTTGTATTTTTACGATGAGCGAGCAGTGGATTTTGCGAAAGAGTTGAAACCATCGACGCGCGGTGAACTTGAAATCACTGACTTGAATCGCTGCTATCTGGAGCAGAACTCGCTGTCCGTGGAAATCATGGGTCGGGGTTATGCGTGGCTCGATACCGGAACTCACGAATCGTTGCTCGATGCTTCACATTTCATACAAACCATCGAGCACCGACAAGGTCTTAAAATCGCGTGCCCGGAGGAAATCGCCTGGAAACAGGACTGGATCGACGACACGCAACTCGAACGCTTGGCTGTTCCGCTGGCAAAAAATGGCTATGGGGGTTATCTGCTTGGCCTGCTTCATCAAAAGGTTTTTTAATGAAGGCGACCCCGTTATCCATTTCAGACGTCTTGCTGTTTGAACCCACCGTATTCGGCGACAACCGCGGTTTCTTTTTCGAAAGCTTCCATCAACAAAGATTTAATGAAGCGATCGGGCGAACCCTGTCATTTGTTCAAGACAATCATTCAAAATCTGCTAAAGGTGTTTTGCGCGGCCTGCATTATCAAATTCAACACCCACAGGGGAAGCTGGTTCGCGTTGTATCCGGCGCTGTGTTTGATGTTGCCGTAGACATTCGTAAGAGCTCTCCAACTTTCGGCAAATGGGTTGGCGAAGTTCTTTCGGGGGAAAACAAAAAACAAATGTGGGTTCCGGCAGGGTTCGCTCACGGCTTTATCGTGTTATCCGAATCTGCCGAGTTCCTCTATAAAACCACCGATTACTGGTACCCCGAATTCGAACGATCCATTGCCTGGGATGATCCCACGCTGAACATCAACTGGCCCATTGATGGGTTACCGCAGTTGTCCGTCAAAGATCGGCAAGCGGCCCCTTTAGACCGTGCTGAGCTGTTCGATTAGCCATCGGCTCTGCGGTATTTCCAGAGTTCAGCTACCGTCCCAAACCCATTTTATGGTCCAATAGCACCCCGACTTTTTGCGTTATCCCTTCATATCCTCAGGAGTTTTGTTATGTCCATGGCCGACCGCGACGGCTCGATTTGGTTTGATGGCGAAATGATCCCATGGCGCGATGCCAAGGTTCATGTGCTGACTCACACGCTGCATTACGGCATGGGCGTGTTCGAGGGTGTGCGCGCCTATCAGACCGAGCAGCGCGGAACCTGCATTTTTCGCCTGAATGAGCACACTACACGCCTGCTCGATTCGGCCAAGATCATGAACATGCAGGTGCCGTTCAGCCGTGAGGATCTCAACGAAGCGCAGCGCCGCGCCGTGCGCGACAACAACCTGAAAGAAGCCTATATCCGCCCGGTGATTTTTCTCGGGTCCGAAGGCATGGGTTTGCGTGCTACTGGCCTGAAAGTGCATGTCGCGGTGGCAGCGTGGGATTGGCCTTCCTATATGGCGCCCGAAGCGCGCGAGCTTGGCATTAAAGTACGCACCAGTTCGTTTACTCGCCATCACGTCAATATTTCGATGACGCGCGCGAAGGCGAACGGCAACTACATCAACTCGATGCTGGCGCTACAGGAAGCACTGTCCGGCGGTGCCGACGAGGCGCTGCTGCTCGATCCCGAAGGCTACGTCGCCGAAGGTTCCGGCGAGAATGTGTTCGTCGTTCGGGATGGCATCATTTATACGCCGGAGCTGACCTCGTGCCTGAACGGGATTACCCGCAACACGATCTTTAATCTGGCGAAAGAAGCCGGCTATCAACTGATCGAAAAACGCATTACCCGCGATGAGGTATACATCGCCGATGAGGCGTTTTTCACCGGCACCGCCGCCGAAGTGCTGCCGATCCGCGAACTCGATGGCCGTACCATCGGCGCCGGCCGTCGCGGTCCGGTGACGACCAAACTGCAATCGATGTACTTCGACCAGGTGAAAGGGCGCCGCAGCCAGTTTCCGGAGTGGCTGACTCCCGTCGCCTAAATGATCGACAAGCGCGGCGCAAACGCAGCAGCTTCCATTCTAATCGTCGGCCCCGCCTGGGTCGGCGATATGGTCATGGCGCAAACCTTGTTTACCGTGCTGCGTCAGCAAAACCCCGACGTAGCTATCGATGTGCTGGCGCCGGCCTGGAGCCTGCCGTTGCTTGAGCGCATGCCCGAAATACGGCGCGCCATCGCGATGCCATTAGGCCACGGCAAACTGGAATTGGGCGTGCGCTATCGGCTCGGCCGCGAGTTGCATGCGCAGCATTACGATCAAGCCATTCTGCTCCCCAATTCGCTCAAATCAGCGCTGGTGCCGTGGTTCGCCTGCATCCGGAAACGTACCGGCTGGCGCGGCGAAATGCGATATGGACTGCTGAATGATTTGCGCAATCTGGATAAGGCAAAGTATCCGCTGATGGTGCAGCGTTTTGCCGCGCTGGCATTCGCACCGGATGCTGCGCTGCCGGCGACGCTGCCCTATCCATCGCTCCGAATTGACGAGGCCGCTCGCGCTGCGCTGCTGCAACAATTTCAGCTCGGCGACAAACCATTCATCGCGCTGTGCCCGGGCGCTGAATTCGGACCGGCCAAACGCTGGCCCGAACAACACTACGCAGCCGTGGCCACGGCGATGATCGGGCGCGGCTGGCGGGTGGCGATTTTTGGCTCGGCGAACGATCGGGCAGTCGCGGAGCAAATCATCGCGCTGCTGCCAGAGACGGCACAAAGCGAAGCCGTTAATCTCGCCGGCACGACAAAACTGGAACAGGCTGTCGATCTGCTGTCGGCAGCTGACGTTGTCGTCAGCAACGATTCGGGGTTGATGCATATTGCTGCCGCTGTGAGCCGTCCGCTTGTCGTCGTCTACGGCTCGACATCTCCCGGGTTCACACCGCCGCTCGCCGAGCGTGTAAAAATTTTGCAGCTCGATATCGAATGCAGCCCGTGCTTCCAACGCGAATGCCCGCTCGGCCATTTAAAATGCCTGAACGAATTAAAACCGGAGCGTGTCATCGCAGCAGTCGATGAACTGATCGCACCAAATCACAACAATTTATCCGCGCTGGAGCTGCGTTAGTGCGCATACTGGTCGTTAAAACTTCTTCGCTCGGCGACATCGTTCACTCTCTTCCCGCACTAACCGATGCTATGCGGGCGTTGCCAACCATCAAATTCGATTGGGTCGCAGAAGAAGCATTTGCCGAAGTACCGAGCTGGCATCCGGCGGTGTCGGAAGTTATTCCGGTCGCGATTCGCCGCTGGCGCAAATCGCTTCTAACGACTGCACTCAGCGGCGAATGGCGGCGCTTCAAAGAACATGTACGCGAGCAGCATTACGATCTCGTGATCGATGCGCAGGGCTTGTTGAAAAGCGCCTGGGTGGCGCGACAAGTACCAGCACCGATCTGCGGGCTCGATAAAAACTCCGCGCGCGAACCGCTCGCATCGCGCTTTTATCAGCAACAAATTGCAGTGCCGTGGGATTTGCACGCCGTCGAACGCGTGCGGCGTTTATTTGCCGAATCGCTCGATTATCCATTGCCGATGTCTACCGGCGATTATGGGCTCGATAAGAATCAATTCGTCGATATCATTCCGCGTGAACGGCGTGTGCTATTTCTGCACGGCACCACACGCGCAGAAAAGCATTGGCCCGAAGCCTATTGGCAACAATTGTGCGAACACGTCAGCGCGGCGGGTTATCGCGTGATGTTGCCGTGGGGTAACGATATCGAACGTGCGCGCGCTGAACGCATCGCCGCCGTCGCCGACAATACCGAAGTGCTGCCGCGTTTACGCTTGAACGGTTTGGCTTCGGTGATTGCGACCAGTACCGCAGTCGTTGCCGTCGATACCGGTCTTGCGCATTTAACCGCTGCATTCGATGTGCCCGCGATCGCGCTGTATGGTCCGACCGATCCTGCGCGCGTGGGCACCTATGGCAAACATCAAATTCATCTCAGCGCTCGCGATTTTCCATCTCAGAGCGCGATTGAGCCTGCTGCGATGGCGTCGTTGACACCGTCGATCGTCTGGCAGGCTTTGCAGCCGTTATTGAATCCGCGATGAAATATTTTTTATTACTCGCCGGCTTACTCATGGCAATGCCAAGCTCTGCGATCGACAAAGCCGATTTCGTACTGGTAAAGAAATCCGAGCGCACGTTGTATTTGCTGCGGGAAGGGCAGACCATTAAGCAATACCGCATCATGCTAGGCCCGCGTGCTAAAGGCCCAAAATTGATGGAGGGCGACGAGCGCACGCCCGAAGGAAATTACACGCTCGACCGCAAAAACTCGAATAGCGCTTTTTATAAATCGATTCGCGTCTCATACCCAAATTTCAATGATATTGCGCGTGCGGAAAAATTTAACGTTGAACCGGGCCATAGCATCATGATTCACGGCATGAAAAATAGCTGGACCGAAAAACAACAGAGGCAGGCACTGAAATTCAACTGGACCGACGGTTGTATCGCAGTAAAAAATAGCGACATGGATGAAATCTGGGAAGCAGTCGATGTCGGCACACCCATCGAAATTAGACCATGAGATAATTCCGTGAAACTTGCGTTCGCGTTGTTCCATTACTTTCCGTACGGTGGCCTTGAGCGCGACATGCTCGCAGTGGCACGCGTGTGCAAGACCCGTGGCCATGAAATCACAATCTTTTGTAGTGATTGGCGAGGCGACCGACCCGACGACATGCCTGTCGTTAAACTCACTGTACGTGCGATCAG
>CAMLJR010000145.1 GCA_946480345.1 uncultured Spongiibacteraceae bacterium | reverse complement strand
ATACTCGTATTGCCGGTATAAATCACCCGCGCCTGCACTTCGACCAGATCCCCGATCAATATCGGTTGAATGAAACGAATGCCGCCGACATACACCGTAACGCAATATTTTCCGCTCCACCCTACCGCGCAGGCATAACCGGCCTGATCGATCCATTTCATTACGGTGCCGCCGTGCACCTTGCCACCGAAATTGACCTCACTCGGTTCAGAGAGAAATCGCAGGGTAATACTGCGTTGGTGATTGTCGGTCATCGGAAAATCCTCGGCAGATCGGGCATTCGTCACCCAACATTACAATTTGCTTAGATTCGCAGCAACACGCGGTTGCACATCTATAATTTGGACACTTCGGTGGCGCGGCAACAATGAATCACCGCTAGCAACAGGTCTCTCCTTAATTCCCCAGAGGTGCTCGCACCTCTTTTTTTCGTCTCTAATCCATATTGGGTTGTTTCGCCGGCCGACATTTGTTTATTGTCGACGCGTTCTGCTTATTATCATTTGCGCATTGTCTCGATTTTTACCGGCATAACTTTTCTAATTTCCGGAGTCGCCCATGCAAGCACCAACCTCATCACCAAAATCTGCCGTGATCATCACCGGCGGCGCTTCGGGCATCGGTCTTGCTTGCGCACGCAAATTAGCGGCAGTTGGCCGCGCCGTGGCGTTATGGGACATCAATGCGGCGAAGGCGAATGAAGCCGCCGCGACCATCAACAAAGAATTCAACGTGGCGGCAGTCGGCATCGCCGTCGATGTACGCGATGTCGCGGCGATGGATAGCGCTATCCATACATCGCGTCAGGCGCTCGGTGCGATAGGCGGTTTGATTCATTCCGCGGGCGGCGTCGATACAGGATCGCTTGAAGGAATAACGCCCGACGTGTGGGATGCACACATGAATGTGCATCTACGCCCGCTCGCCCTACTGACAAAAGCATTGCTGCCCGATTTCAAAGCGAATCCCGGCTCGGCGATTGTCGGTATTTCCTCGATCAACGCGACGCTCGGTAATGCGGTGAATCCCATTTACAGCGCTGCGAAAGGCGGCATGTTGTCGTTGATCCGCTCGCTCGCGGATCGCCTCGGCCGCGATGGCATTCGCATCAATGCAGTATCGCCGGGGCAAATCGTCACACCTTTAATGCAGCCGACGCTCGATGCATTGCCGAGCGGCACATTCGAGCGCCGCATTTTATTGGGAAGGCTCGGCCAACCCGACGAAGTCGCCAATGTTGTGCGCTTCTTATTGTCGGATGAGGCGAGTTACATTACAGCAGCCGAAATCGTTGTCGATGGCGGCAATATTTCATCGCAACGCAATTAATGATTTAACTGCGATTTGTGTAAGGAGGATGCACCATGAATATCGAAGCTCTGGCCAAGCGCCTTGATCGCTTGGAAGCAATCGAAGCAATTCAGACATTAAAAGCCCGCTACCTCAGCGCGTGCGATTCAAAAAGCGTCGACATTATTCGCGATTGTTTTATCGACGGCGAAATACTAATCGACTACGGCGCCGTCGGCCGCTTTACACATCGCGAACAATTGATCGATGTATTCACCCAACTCGCCTGCAACGACCACGTGCACGATCTGCACCTCGGCGGCAATCCGCAAATCGATATTTTCGACGAAGACAATGCACGCGGCTGTTGGTCGTTATTATTTTTTCAGATCAACACCGCCGCACAAACGGTCATGCAGATGGGTTGCACATACGAAGACACCTATCGCCGCGTCGATGGCGAATGGAAAATCGCAACAACACACAGCCGCCCGCATGTGAGTGAACTCCTGAAGCTGGAAGATGGAATGCATCGCATTCAATTTGCCGGCAGTGTGATGGGGACGTTTGGGTGAAAGCTCGAACATGGAAAATTTGCATCGAGAATTAGAAGAGCACCGATCAAAAAACCCGTAGGCAATTATGTAAATCAATCACGGAGACAGCAATGGAAGCACAAGTTGCAGTTTTTGGAATGTTGAGGTTCCCTCCAGAAAATATGGAAGGCGTACTTCCTCATCTAAAAGAACTCGTTCGAGAAACCCAAAATAATGATGGATGCTTATTGTATGAGATAGCGGAAGATCCCTTCGATAAAGGGCTGATTAGATTTTCAGAGCTTTGGCCAGATCGCGCGTCTATGGAGGCACATTTAAAGGCGCCGCATATTGGCCCTTGGCGTGAGCAAGCAAAAAAATACGGACTAATCGAGAGAAGTTTTAACTCTTACGACATTACATCAAAGGCAACTCCGCTTTAGCCCTCCCAAGTATTTGCAGGCCCGCAGGGAGCAATACATTTCATTTATTGCGCCCTACGAGTCACATGATCAAATGCAGCACCGTCTCAGCCAATGGAAATCGCTTGCTACAAAAATTGGCAGCAAGCAATGGCAGCAGCGTCACAACATTCTGACGAAAACGCTCGGTGTTTAGGACTCGACAGTCACTTTCGGTACGGGCGGCAGTTCGACGGTGACATTTTCGCTCGGCGCGACGATTTCCGCGACACCTAACGCGACCGATTCGCCATTTTGATTGATGCAATTGCAATCGATCGTCAGCACTTTCTTATCTTCGTTGCGCTCGGTAATTTCCAGATGCACGGTAATCACGTCACCGATTTTTACCGGACGGCGAAACCGCAACGATTGGCTGCGATAAATCGCACCCGGCCCAGTCAACGCCATTACCAACGCCGCGGACACAATCGCGCCCGTCATCATGCCGTGTGCGATGCGCTCGCCGAACATTGTGCCTTTAGCAAATTCAGCATCGAGATGCAGAGGATTGACGTCACCGGAAACGACCGCGAACAACGCGATATCCTGTTCGGTTACCGTGCGTGTGTAGGTCGCTTTTTTACCGACAGGCAATTCATCGAATGTGTAGCTTTGCAGTTGTGCCATCAAAAATGTCCTCTACTCATTAATTTGGTGTAAAAACTCATGAACACGGTAACGACGGCCAGCGCATGCCCGCATTCCAACCGCCGTCAGCAATGAATTCAGAACCCGTGCAATACGAACCTTCGTCGGTCGCCAGAAATAATGTGACGTTCGCGACTTCATGCGGCAGACCAACTCGCGGAATGGGAAAATTCGCGTAGGTTTCGTCCATTGACGATGGATCGGGATTCGCATCGCTCTTGCCACCCATGTCGGTAAATATTCCGCCCGGATGCACGCTATTGACGCGAATGCCGTATTGACCGAGCTCGATCGCAGCGCATTTCGTCATACCGCGTACTGCCCATTTGCTCGACGAATACGCGATCAAACTATTTTTCGATTGTATGCCGTCGATCGACGACACATTAATGATTGAGCCGCCCCGCGCTTTTTTCATCGGTTCGATCACCGATTGCATACCTAAAAACGTGCCGAGCTGATTAATACGGATCACGCGCATGTAATCCTCTTCGCTCGTATCGGCAATCGACTTCATCATGACCACGGCGGCGTTATTCACCAGCACATTCAATGGACCGAATGCCTGCGCGCGCGTAATCGCTTTCTGCCAATCGTCTTTGTTCGATACATCCATATGCACAAATGCAACGCTGTCGCCAAGCTCTGCGGCCAACGCTTCGCCCGGCTGATCCAACACGTCGCCGATCACAACCTTGGCGCCGTTCTGCACGAACAGACGAACCGTTTGTTCGCCCATGCCGCGCGCTCCGCCAGTGACAATAGCTACTTTATTTGCCATGCGCATGATGTTGTATCTCCGATATTATTTTCATCGATCGCTGTGTTTTTTATCAGCGTATGTGGGCGGCTATTAAACACCGATCGCCACGCGCGATCCACCCTACAGTTTATTAAGCCTGCCTAGCCCATACGATGAGAGCGCACATCGCATTACAATGCACCCTTTTTCCACGGAATAATTGCATGGCACATCTCGCCTGGTACCAGCTGGCGCTAATCGCATTAATTTTTATCTGGAGTGGATTCGTTCGCTCTGGGCTTGGCTTTGGCGGCGCGGTTTTGTCGCTGCCGTTTCTTTTATTGATCGACAATCAACCGCTGGTATTTCTGCCGTTGATTTCGCTGCATCTTTTGGTTTTTTCGTCGGCGATATGGATCGGCAATGTACTCAAGCAGCGACGAGCAAATACCGTTGTCGCAAGTACGATCGATTGGGCCTACTTAAAGAAAGCAATGGCCATTTTGATCATTCCGAAATTGATCGGCGTGTTCGGCCTGTTGACCCTACCGCCTGTTTTGATGAGCAAGATTATTTTCTGCATCGTCGGCGCGTATGCGATTTCTTACATCGTCGACCGGCCATTTCACAGCAATAATCGCTTTGTCGATATTTGCTTACTCGCGCTCGGTGGATATATCAGCGGCACGTCGCTGATCGGCGCGCCATTGATCATGATTGTGTTCGCGAAGAACGTCGAAAAACATCAGTTGCGCGATACGCTATTCGTGCTCTGGTTCATTCTCGTATGCATCAAAATGACGGCGTTTATTATCGCCGGCGTCGATCTGCAATTGATCCATCATTTGTGGTTGTTGCCCAGCGCGGCGGTCGGTCATTTTCTCGGATTGCGCTTTCATCGCTACATCGTCAACGCCGATCAGCATGTTTTCTTCCGTGTTTTGGGATCGGTACTGCTGGCGATCAGCGTGTTCGGCCTGTGGCATGGCTAAACGTTTATGCAGACATAAAAAAATGGCAAGCGAAAATATTCCCGCTTGCCATGCCGTAATGAAGTTTCAGTTAACGGGTTAATGCAAATGCCAAAAATAAACCGCCGACTGCAATGTTAAAAACCGGATAATATTTCAACGCTTCGCGGTTCTCTGGCTTCGCAAAGCGGCGCAGCACCTGGGTTGGAATCCACAGCACCCAAATATCGACAATCAACATGGCCAAAAACGCCGCAACACCCGCCCACATGCCGTAACCGTATTCGCTGGATACCTGTTCGAACGCCGTGGGTGGCCACGGTGAAACGATGCCGAGCAGCGCCATACCGAATGACATATTGAATACGACGAGCAGCGGCAGCAGCCAGACGCTGTGCGTTAAAAACGAAAGCAGCGGATTCGTAACGACACGTCCGCGTTCGCCGATAGCCAACCGCAACGTCGCGAACAACGAAAATAATAAAACCAATGCGCCGACTGCATATCCATCGAACATATCAACTTACTCCCGCGGCACGGTTAATTGCTGCTGGATTATCTTGATAAGCCGCTTCGAAAGTTTTACCCGGCTTGCCGAACAACACACCGAATTTCAGTTTTAGCGTCGGAGCGGCAGAGAAATCACGCCAAAGATTTTTGAATTCGTGCGTGAGTATTTTTCCCACATTGCTCGAATTGACTTGCTTGGTAATACCGAATTTCGGTGGAACCTCATCGAGCAACGGTTGATAGGTTCCGAAAACGCGATCCCACAATACGAGCAGGCCACCATAATTTTTATCGAGATACTCCGGATTACATGCGTGATGCACGATGTGATTCGACGGGGTGACGAAGGTATTTTCGAACCACGGTGCAAATCGCCCCAACCGTTGCGTATGGCAGAACGTTTGAAAAGCCGATGCATTGATCGCGAACAGAACTATCAACGCCGGATGAAAACCAAGCGCTACGACGGGCGCATACGCAACCAATCGATACATCGTCATGAATGGCGTGTGTCGCAGGTTGGTGCTGACATCGTATTCGGAGGAGCTGTGATGAATAGAATGATCGCACCACAAAATGCGTATTTCGTGCCCCAAGCGATGCGCCCAATAAAAGCTGAACTCGCCCACCAAAAAATATAAGACGAAAGTCCACGGTGTCAGCGGTATGCGCAACGGCGTCAATTGATAGACAACGAATAATCCCGCTACCAATAACGCATTTGCAAATGCCGCCTCCAACGCTGGCGGCCCAAACAAAAACAGTACTGAATTCGCTGGTGCATCTTTTGGCAGCAGTTTTTTGCCTTCCTGCCAGCGCAAGAATATTTCCGACAGCAAAGCGAAAACCAGCGCAATACCGCTGCCGACGCCCCATATCATGAATATTTTTGTCATATTCAACGGCAGCTCGAAGTCCATCGCTCTTCCTCACTCTTTTTGCGCTTGGATGAATTAACTTGCGTTGCGCTCAAACGGTAAGCCCGCATAACTAAATTCGATGTCAACGCCGCCCGACCAGATCCGTCAGCGCTGCGATTACCCGTTCGAGGTTGTAACGAAACATGTCATCGAAATGCGCGTCGTCTTTAACGTACTCCAGCATCTCGCACATGTGTCCGCGCAACGGTTCTTCCATCCTGTCGAGATCATCGCCACCCAAGCGGCGCGGCGAATCGCGCTCGACCAGTTCCGAATGAATCGCACCCATGATCGAACTCCACACCCACAACGTGGAGCGCGCGAGCTCTCGCCCCTGCAACCCCGCCGCAGAAAGTGCCTCGATAATGATTCCCGCCTGACGCAACCATGCAGTCGAGGCGTGCCCTTCCCAGGTCAGCAGATAAATCAGATGCGGATAACGTCGAAAATGCGCATGCATTGCATCGGCCCACGTCGAGACTTTCGTTTGCCACGACGAGCTGGTGTCAGTCTCGATCACCAATCCCTTCATCATTTGCTCAGTGACCGCCTGCAACAGTTCGTCGCGATTGACGAAATAGTTGTAGATCGCCATCGGCGCGATCTTCAGCTCGCGCGCAATACGATTGATCGAAACTCCCGCCGCCGGTTCGCGCTCGAGAATGTCGATCGCCCGGGCGATGATTTCCTCCCGCGAGGTTTTCGGCGGACGCCCGGCAGAACGGGTACCCGGTTTACGCTTGGCGCTGACGGCTGTATCCACGCTTTTCACCATTAACGTTATCCATATATAAATATGCTATACGTTTATAGGTTAAAAACAAGCCTTTGTATGAAAATACTCGACTTCTTTTAGTCTGACTTTTTGATGAGACGCGGCGTAGCGAGCGGATTGGGCAACTGTAACGCAACTTACGGCGGTAGGCGGTAGGCGGTAGGCGGTAGGCGGTAGGCGGTAGGCGGTAAGCCTGGCCCACGAATTAACGGTTCCAACCGTCGCGCTGCGCTTTTATTTCGGCATC
>CAMLJR010000144.1 GCA_946480345.1 uncultured Spongiibacteraceae bacterium | reverse complement strand
CCCGATGTGCTGACCAAATCCGGTCTGATGCTTGGCCTGGGTGAGACGCGCGAAGAATTATTGCAAGTGATGCACGACATGCGCGCGCACGATATCGACATGATTACGCTCGGTCAATATCTGCAACCGAGCCGCAACCATTTACCCGTATCGCGTTTCGTGCCGCCGGAAGAATTCGAAGAATACGGCCGCATCGCAACCGAACTCGGATTCAAAAGCGTTGCGAGTGGACCGTTAGTGCGTTCGTCGTATCACGCGGACAAGCAGGTCGATTTGAGTTTGTTGAAGTAAAAAATCTTTGTGGTTTTCGTAGGGCGCATTAGCTGAAAGCGTAATGCGCCGCCGTCACGGCGTTGGTGAAATTTGGGCCTAAAATTTAGAGGGAGTTTAATTCTGGGAACGTTCTCACATTCGCAATAAGTCACTTAAGTATAATTTCTCGCTCTTCGGAATCATGGCGCTAAGGACAGTTAAATGCCAATTTTTCATTTCCACACCCTTTGGAATAATCATCCAACCATCAAGGGCGATTCCCCGTTGCTCGATGTCGCGACGTATAGAAACCAATGCGCAATTAATCTATCGGCATCCCTGATACGATCAGGCGTACCGTTGAAGGATTTTCGTGGTGCATTGTCGTGGCAAAAAAATAAAGAGAAGTATGCTATTCGGGCTCAAGAGCTGGCGGATTGGCTAAATAGTCGCCCACGGTTTCCCTGTTCTTTTGAAAAAATCTCCTCCAAGAATTTTGAAGAAAGCATTAAGCAAAAAGTCGGAATTATTTTTTTTAAAAATTATTGGGGTGTCGGAAATCAAGGAGATCACATTGACCTTTGGAACAGCTCTCGCCTTACCGATTGGAAATCATGGCCGCGTATACGATTGGGAATTTCATGGCCAGGTGTGTGGACCGACTACCATAAAGCGGAAGAGGTCTGGTTCTGGAGAATATAAATGATGCGCTTTGCTTGTACGCTTTGCGGCGTCGTTCTATTTGCGGTAGGCGGATATTTCTTAATCTATCTCTTCACGAATTGGTATGGCCCTCGTATGTAGAGAGCGATGAAGACATTAGCAATATTTATTTGCTTAGTCTCTTCGCATTAACATTATTCGCTATTTTTGGAGGAGTTGTAGCGGATTGGCTGTACCGAAAAGGGGTTATCGTCCGTTAGCCCCAATTACCAATCGATCCAGCAGTACCGCGCGCCATTAAATTCAAGTGCCGAGAAATACGAGCGCAGCTATTACGCAAAAAAATAACGCGATGAATCTGAATCGAACGGCGTGAAGTGATCGAAGCAATAGCAAGCCGCTCAAGAGACACAGCATCTGAAAACCAAAGGCATATGCTCCTGCATTCGCATCAGGTGCGATACTTGATACCAGAGATGACACGATGGGGCCGCCAATAATGATCATCATGAGCAGTAAATTAAGTGTGGTACTTTGCTTCTTCGTCAGCCGCTTAGATAAGCCGCCCTCTAAACGTTTTAATGATTCCATCGATATTTACTCCCTTTAAATTATCTTCCTCGCATCCCAATCACCAGCCGATCCAGCAATACCCACGCGTCATCGCCAGAGCCTTTAATCGCCGCATCGATTTTTTGTGCGAGCTTCAATAAGTTCGCAATGCGTTTCAATTTCAGACGCTGCAATGCACTGCGCACCAGCGGTTTGCGTTTATCCCATACGCCGGCGGAATCGATGGCACGGTCGATTGATTGACCTTGCTCGATTAATTCGGCGCATTTGTACAGCGTGCGCAATTCTTTCGTCAGCGCCCATAAAATGACTGGCGGTTCTTCGCCTTCGCCGCGCAGGCCGGCGAGGGCGCGCAGGCACGCGGCGATTTGGCCGCCGAGCATTTGATCGGCGAGATTGAAAATATCGTAACGCGCGCTATCAGCGACGGTGTTCGTTACGGTGTCGAGATCGATGGTGTTGTTGTCGGCGTACAACAATAATTTTTCGATTTCCTGCGCACACGCGAGCAAATTGCCTTGTACACGCTCGGCGAGTAATTGAATGGCGTCGGGCGTTGCGCTGACGCCGCGTGCACGCATGCGTTGTTCAATCCAACGCGGCAATTGTTGCGGTTCAATCGGCCATATCGGAATCGTGATACCCGCGCCATCAACGGCTTTGTGCCACTTTGCGCGCTGCGCGCTGCTATCGAGTTTGCCGCACAGGATCATCAGCACGGTGTCAGGGTTGGTATTCGCGCAATAATATTCGAGCGCGGCGGTGCCGGCATCACCGGGTTTGCCATTCGGCATGCGCAATTCAATTAATTTTTTATCGGCGAATAGCGATAGCGCAGACACTTCGTTCTGGACGGTCTGCCAATCGAAATTGTTGTCAACGTGATAAACCTGCCGTTCGCTGAAACCGTGTTTGCGACAGGCCGCGCGAATCGCATCCGCGCATTCCTGCACAATCAGCGTTTCATCGCCGGAAATTAAATAAAGCGGGGATAACGATTGCGTCAGATTTTTTTCGAGCTGATCCGCGCGCAATCGCATGATTATTGTGCGGGTTGCTCGTCGGAAGTCGAGGGATTCTGTTTCTGTTGCGCGGCCTGTGGATTTTTCGCAAATGCGCCCAGGCGTCGCACCACTTGGGTAGCCAATACCTGGTCCATATCGGCACGAATCAATTTTATATCCTGTGATGTGGTTAGCGCGTTATCCGGATTGTTGGTGACGGTGCGGCGTTCATCAATCGTCTGCGGGCCGAACACACGCTTGCCCGATTTATCCAGCAATTCGAATTCGACACTTGAGGTGATGCCGTACTCGGCAGCGAGGCCGCGTCGGTCGAGCGAGATGATGCGCTGTTCGTTACTGGGCGTTTTCAAGATCAGCTGATAATTAGCCTGCGCCAGATAGGGCGTAATTTTCGTATCAGAGTTTGTCAGTTGATAACGGAGTGCCTGCCCGAGCGAACTGTTCGCCGCGCTACCGCCGATATAAATCGGCTGCAACGAACTCGGCAGCCACGCGTCGTTGCGCAAATGAAAACCGCACGCGGCAATGGCGAGAAAAGTGAATGCGATACCGCAATGTCTGATTATTTTTTTCATCAAATTTTTCACCAGGTATTTTTGCCAGTTATTTCACTGCGAAAGTGACCAGTTTGCCGGGAACGACTTTGCTCATCGCAATGGCTTTACCCTCGATAAATTTCTGAATATTTTCCTGCGCGAGTGCGAGCGCGATGATTTCATCATTCGTCGCGTCGGCGGCCACAGCGATTTTGCCGCGCACCTTTCCGTTGACTTGCACAACCAGTTCGATACTGCTGCGCTGCAATGCGCTGCTATCGACTTGCGGCCACGGTGCATCGATCAATGAGCCGGTGTTGCCGAGTTCGCGCCACAGCGTGTGACAAATATGTGGCACGATCGGTGCCAGCAATACGATTGCAGTTTGCAACGCTTCGCGTTCGATGGCGAGCCACTGATTATCGCGCTCGGGTATTTTTTGCAGCTCGTTGCTCAATTCCATCACTGCGGCGATTGCTGTGTTGAACGTAAGGCGACGGCCATAATCATCGCTGATTTTTGCGATGGTTTCGTGCACCTTGCGGCGCAGATCGCGCTGCGCTTCGTTCAGCGCATTCACATCGAGCGCAGGTGTAGTGCCAGCGGCGACATGCGTATGCACCAGTTTCCACAAACGCTTCAAAAAGCGATGCGCGCCTTCGACACCGGTGTCGGACCATTCGAGCGATTGCTCGGGTGGCGCGGCGAACATGATGAACAAGCGCACCGTGTCGGCGCCGTATTGCTCGATCAATTCCTGCGGGTCGACGGTATTGCCTTTCGATTTCGACATTTTGCTGCCGTCTTTCAGCACCATGCCCTGACACAGCAATTTCTCGAACGGTTCGTCGCAATCGAGCAAGCCTTCGTCGCGCATCAATTTGTGGAAAAAGCGCGCGTACAACAAATGCAGAATCGCGTGTTCGATGCCGCCGACATATTGATCGACCGGCAGCCAATAATTCGCCGCGGTTTTATCGAGCATGCCGCCATCGAAATCGGGACAGGTGAAGCGCGCGTAATACCAGCTCGATTCCATGAACGTATCGAACGTATCGGTTTCGCGCTCGACTGCTTCGCCGGCGAGTTCGTCATTGCGCCAGTCAGGATCGCGTTTGATCGGCGACGAGACACCATCCATTTGTACATCTTCGGGTAGCAGCACCGGCAATTTATGCGCGGGTACCGGAATTTCGCCGCCCTGCGGCAAGTTGAACATCGGAATCGGCGCGCCCCAATAGCGTTGTCGCGACACGCCCCAATCGCGCAAACGGTAATTCACTTTAATGTGGCCGGAATTTTTCGCTTCGAGATCTTTGGCGATGGCGTAGAACGCATCGTTCGATGTCAGGCCGTCGTAATTTTCCGAATTGAGCAGAACGCCTTTATCGACGAACGCGCCGTGCGCGAGATCGATCAATGCGCCATCGGCTGCCGCGATCACTTGTTCGATCGGCAGATTGTATTTGTGCGCGAATTCCCAATCGCGCTGATCGTGCGCCGGCACGGCCATCACCGCGCCGGTGCCGTAATCCATCAATACGTAATTGGCGATCCACACCGGAATTTCGCGGCCGGTGAGCGGATGCAGCGCTTTCAGCCCGGTATCCATGCCTTTCTTTTCCATCGTCGCCATATCGGCTTCGGCGACCGATGCGGTTTTGCATTCCTGAATAAATGCCGCGAGCGCAGGGTTATCTTTGGCGGCGGCGTGTGCAATCGGATGTTCGGCCGCAAGGCTCACGTATGTCACGCCCATCAATGTATCGGGACGCGTCGTGTAAATTTCAAAGCTGTCGGCGACGCCGGTAATCGGCTGCAGTAAATCGAAGCGCATCTGCACGCCTTCGCTGCGGCCGATCCAGTTGCGCTGCATCGTCTTGACCTGTTCGGGCCAGCCGTCGAGCGAATCGAGCGCGCCGAGTAATTCGTCAGCGTACGCCGTGATCTTGATGAACCACTGCGGAATTTCCTTGCGCTCGACTTTGGTGTCGCAGCGCCAGCAACAACCGTCGATGACCTGCTCGTTGGCGAGTACGGTTTCATCGTTCGGGCACCAGTTCACCGCCGAAGTCTTTTTGTAGACCAGGCCTTTTTCATACAGCCGCGTGAAGAACCATTGTTCCCAGCGATAGTAATCCGGCTTGCATGTGGCGATTTCGCGCGACCAGTCGTAGCCGAAGCCGAGCCGCTGTAGTTGCCCGCGCATGTAATCGATATTTTCGTAAGTCCATTTCGCCGGCGCGACGCTGTTTTTCACCGCAGCATTTTCGGCAGGCAGACCGAATGCATCCCAGCCCATCGGTTGCAATACGTTTTTGCCGAGCATGCGCTGATAGCGCGCGATCACATCGGCGATGGTGTAGTTGCGCACGTGGCCCATATGCAGCTTGCCGCTCGGATACGGGAACATCGCCAGGCAATAATATTTATCGCGACCGGGCTGAACCTCGGCGCGAAAGCTCTGGTTCTGCTGCCAAAACTGCTGGGCCTGCTGCTCGACAAGTGCGGGCTGGTAAAGCTCTTCCATTGGGAATATCTGCCGGAAATGATGAACTTGGGGCCTCCGCGCAAGGAGGCGATAAACGAGGGCGGGATTCTATCAGCTTGGCCAGAGCACGCGAAGGTTGATGGCTGCGCGCAAAGATGGATGGACGGGTGCGAAAGCTGAATGGATTGAGTGTTTAGCGGTGAGCGCGGGGTTACACTTCACCGCATCTTGCGTACCTTGAACGTGCGGCCTTTGATTTTGCCGTTCGCCAGACATTGCAGCGCTTGATTCACGCTGTCGCTATCGATGGCGACGTAGGCGTGGAAATCCGAAATATCGATTTTGCCAACCGCGCTGCCGGCGATGCCGCCGGGGCCGGTCAGTGCGCCCAGAATATCGCCAGCGCGCACTTTGTCTTTTCGTCCGGCATCGATTTCAATCGTCACCATTGCGGCGGCGATTTCCACTTCGCGATTCGGACGCAGCGCTTTGAGTTCGGCGAATATCGCCGGGCCTTTTTGATAAGTCTCGATAGCGCTGATGCGATGTGCTTCCGCTGGCGTGAACAGGCTCAGCGCGAGTCCTTCGCTGCCGGCGCGCCCGGTGCGGCCAATACGATGAATATGTACTTCGGGGTCGCGCGACAACTCGTAATTAATCACCGCCACCAGATCTTTGATATCCAGACCGCGCGCGGCGACATCGGTGGCGACCAGAATCGGAACGCTCTTGTTCGCGAAACGCACCAGCACCTGATCGCGCTCTTTTTGTTCCATATCGCCGTGCAATGCCAGTGCGGCGAAACCGCGCTGCTGCAACGCGTCGGCAACTTCCTGACACTGCACCTTGGTATTGCAGAAAATAACTGCCGATGCCGGCCGGTGATGCTCTAACAGCGCAATCAAAGCGCGACTGCGCTCGCCGTCGACTTCATAGAACAGTTGTTGAATCTGCGCTGCGCTGTGCGTCGCTTCGACACTGACTTCGACGGGATCGTTTTGAAACGAAGCGCTCATGGCTTTGATGGTGTCGGGGTAGGTCGCCGAAAATAACAACGTCTGCCGCCGTTTCGGTACTTGATCGATGATTGCATTGATCGAATCGGCAAAGCCCATATCGAGCATGCGGTCGGCTTCATCGAGCACCAGCGTATGCACATGCTGTAAATCGAGTGTGCCTTTACGCAGATGATCCTGAATGCGCCCCGGCGTGCCGACGATAATGTGCGCGCCGTGCTCGAGCGAGCCGATCTGCCGCCCGATCGATACACCGCCGCACAATGTCAGCACCTTTATATTGTGCTGATAACGCGCCAGTTGCCGGATGTCCTTGCCGACCTGATCGGCGAGTTCTCGCGTGGGACATAGCACCAGCGCTTGAATGCGAAACGCGCGTACATCCAGCTTATAAAGGAGGCCGATGCCGAAGGCTGCGGTTTTGCCGCTACCGGTTTTGGCTTTGCCGATCAAATCCCGGTTTTGCAGAATCCACGGCAGGCTCTGCGCCTGGATCGGCGTCATCTGCGAAAAGCCGAGACTGTCGAGGTTATCGAGCATTGCCGGCGGCAATGGCAGATCGATAAATGGCTGGCTGGTGGTGTTCGGTGTGGGCTGGCTGGGTGTCGTCATAGCCGCGCATGGTCTTACCCGGTGCGCAATAAAGCAAGCGATGCGCGACGTCAGTTG
>CAMLJR010000143.1 GCA_946480345.1 uncultured Spongiibacteraceae bacterium | reverse complement strand
GGCGGCGCGCGCTACCTGAGCGAACAGAAACGTACCGTGACGGTGGTTGCTACGCCTCAGAACGGCCTGGCGGAAATCCCGGATTATTGGGTGGCCGATGCGATGCTCGCTTATCGCGTGAATCAGAACGTCAACGTGCGGCTGAACGTGTACAACCTGTTCGACGAGGAGTACATCGAAACGCTGAACAACGGCGGCTCGCGTGCTCGTCTCGGGCAACCTCGTTCGGCGATGCTGACCGGCGAGTTCACTTTCTGATAGGTTGAACACCCGGGCTGTCTTTTCAGCTAAAAACATGTGTTTTGAAGCCCGCCTCTCCGGCGGGCTTTATTTTTTGGACCGAGGATTGTCATGCTGCTGCACATCCCAGAAGTACTCAGCACAGCTGAAATTGCCGAGTTGCAGCGCGCGCTGCAATCCGCCGACTGGTCTGACGGTGCCGCCACTTCCGGCGGACAAGCGACCCAGCGCAAGCAGAATCGGCAACTCACCGCAGCGACGCCATTGGGTGAAAAACTCGGGCCGATAATCCGTAGGGCGCTGGAGCGGCATCCATTATTTATCGCAGCCGCATTACCCCATCAGATTCTTCCGCCGCTGTTTAATTGCTACGAAAACGCAGGCCACTATGGCAACCATGTCGATAACGCGATTCAGCGCGATCCGAATCGGCAGACAGCCGTACGCACCGATGTATCCGTTACCGTCTTTATCAGCGCACCCGAGGATTACGACGGCGGTGAATTAGTCGTCGAGGACGCTTACGGCACCCATGAAGTAAAACTCCCGGCTGGCGATGCCATTGTTTACCCATCGACCAGTTTGCATCGGGTCGAACCGGTGACACGCGGCTCTCGTCTGGCAGCGGTCACATGGATACAAAGCATGGTGCGTGACGATTGGCGCCGCGCGATGCTGTTCAATCTGGATATGACGATCGTGCAATTGCGCCAGCAACTGGGCGATTCGACCGAAGTGGTGTCGCTGACCAGCCATTACCACAACCTGCTGCGGCAATGGGCTGAACTGTGAGTGCCTAATTGTGAACATGAACAACACTCACCCTCTTCCGCCGCCGCTCACCGCCATTCCGCGCGAGATCGCCGCGCTCGCCGATTACGAACGCTTCGCCCGCGAACGCCTCGACGATAACGCCTGGGAATTTCTCGTTGCCGGCGCCGCCGATGAAATCACCCTGCGCGACAACCGCGCCGCATTCGAGCGCGTGCGCTTGAAGAGCCGCGTACTACGAGACGTACGTGGCGGGCATACAAGGCTCGAACTGTTCGGCCACACGCTGCCCCACCCCATTTTGTTAGCGCCAATCGGCTATCAGACGCTCTTCCATGCCGACGGCGAAATCGCCAGCGCGCTCGGCGCGCAAATCATGGGCGCGCCACTGGTGGTGAGCACGCTCGCATCGACGCGACTTGAAAATATCGCTGCCAATTCTGCGGGACCGCTGTGGTTTCAACTGTATTTTCAGCAGCGACGCGAACACACATTGGCGCTGGTACAACGCGCCGAACAATGTGGCTGCCAGGCGCTTGTCGTCACGGTGGATGCGCCGATCGCAGGAATTCGCAACCGCGAACATCGCGCGGGATTTCATCTGCCGGCAGGTGTCGCTGCGGTGAATCTGGAGGGACTCGAATCCGATCCCATCACCCAACTGAACGGTAGCGTTGTGTTCGATCAGTTAATGGCGAACGCGCCAACCTGGGGAGATGTGGCGTGGCTGGCTGCAAACACGCGATTGCCCGTCGTCGTCAAAGGCATTCTCGACGCCGATGATGCGCAATTAGCGATTGAACAGGGTGCGCGCGGCATCATCGTATCGAATCACGGCGGTCGCATCGTCGATACATTGCCGGCGACGCTCGATGCATTGCCGGGCGTAGCCGCCGCTGTCGCAGATCGCGTGCCGGTGTTATTGGACGGTGGTATTCGACGCGGCAGCGATATCTTTAAAGCCGTTGCGCTTGGCGCATCCGCAGTGCTGATCGGTCGGCCTTATATTCAGGCGTTGGCAACGGCAGGCGCGCTGGGAGTGGCACATGCGGTTCGCACGTTGCGCGAGGAGTTAGAGGTAACGATGGCGCTTAGCGGTTGCACCACGCTGGCATCGATCGATAGAAATTGTCTGTTCGGCTAAAGCCACCAGACTGACGAAACGGACTGCCTTGGAGACTAGGCAGTAAGACTAAACGCGATCGGCACCACTACCCATGCCGATACGGCTTCGCCGCCGCGTCGCGCGGGAACAAATCGCCATTTCTTCACGGTGACCAACGCTGCCTCGTCGAGGCGCATGCTGCCTGAGGAGCGTTTCAGCTCGATTTGATCGGGTAGTCCTTCGGACGAAACGTGCACGCGTACATACACCACGCCCTGCTCCTTCATGCGCTTCGCCAAAGGCGGATATGAAGGCGCCGGATTATTCAAATAATCGGCATCGAAAATCGGCTGTGTCTGCGCGGGTTGCGCCGGTTCGGCGCGTTGAGCTGGAGCGGCTGCCGAAACGGCCACCGGCGCATGCGATGGCGCATCGTCGGCCAGCGCAATGTCCGGTTGCGGAATATGTAGTTTGGGCCGATCGAATTGGGGTTTTTGCGTGACTTCGAGCTGCTGCTCGTGCTGTTGCTGGGGCGCATCGCTAATGAGCGAGACATTGATAGGAGCCGGTTGGGTATCCACGGTGGTGCGGCTGGCCAGCAATATCGCAATCGCAGCGACATGAATACCGATGGTGAGTACCGCACCGATGCCCCCCCGAAGTCCCTTCGAACGCGCACGCCGGTATCCATATCCGGCTTCTTCAACGGGCTCAATCGACACCGGCTGCGCTTGCGGCGGGTCAATTTCCTTCGTGAAAAAGTAAGTCCAGCTGGTCATGGTGAGCCTGCGGCGCGAATGCGAATTAGTCGCATTTTAATTATCGCGTCGAGCCGCTGTAAACTCTAAACCAACATTTTTTGATCAACGTCGGCTTTTTTACTGTTCTGCGTCAATTTCGATGCGGTTAGTACCACCCTTTAACGGCCGCTCGACGCCTGCCCAGACAAATTCGCCATCGATCCCTTTCGGCAGCTTCACCGTCGCCGTCAGCCGTTTGTTTTTGACCTTGTATTCGGTTTCGATCAAACCTTTCGGGTGCGCCATCGCTGCATCGAGCTTCGTCAGCTCGCCTAGATGCGGCTCGATGCGTACTCGCGCAAATCCCGGCGCCGCCGTCTGAATACCCGCCACATAAGTCAGCAATCCGCTGGTCGGGTGCGCACTCCAGGCATGGCTATCCGACCGGGTCGGATCAGGCGTTTCCGGCCAGGTGGTGAAATTCTGCGCCAGTAATTTCCGCCAGCTTTGCAGCAGATCGAGATAACGATCGCCAAGCCCCGCATGTTCGAGTGCGCGTGCCAGGTAAAACGAGAAATAGTACGTCGATGCGGTAATACCATTCGGGGCATCGATACCGCCCGCAGGCGAAATAATTTTGTCCAGCAGCTGCGCCTGTTTCGCTTTGGGCACGACATCGTAAAGAACCGCCAAAATATTCGCGTGCTGGCTGAAGGTGGTTTTATCCGGCGTATCCGCGAAGAGCCCGCGCTGTTCATCCCAGCACTGCAATTCCAATCCTTTCTTAACGCGCTCGGCTTGCGTCAGATTCTGGTTTTTATGCTCGACGTCGCCCATGGCGTCTTCCATTTCCGCCGCTTCGCGCAACGCGCCGTAATACATCAGCGTGATCACACAGCTATCAGGACCCTTCCCGGTATTCCGCAACTTGGCGCCATCAAGCTCGCCAGCCCAATCGACAAATGGCCAACCCGGCATTGCGCCAAGCAGCCCCCTCTCGTTGACATACGGCGCAAACCAATCGAACACGGAGCGCACGGCGGGAAGATTCCGCGTCACGACGGCGGCGTCCGGCTGACGCATCCAGTAATCATGCAGCGTTCCCACCCACAACAGCGCAAACGGTGGAATCAGATTTTTGGTGGTTGAAGGCCATGCGGATTGCGGCACCCCTTCAAGATGACGCGAAGCCGCGAACGCATCGATGGCCTGTATCGCCAACCGTGGATCGCCGCTCACTTCATACGAGAGCAACATTTGAATACGCGTGTCGCCGATGTATTGCAGTTGCTCCCAATACGCAGTGTCCATGTAGGTTTCGTGAGCGTCGAGCAGCCCTGTCATCCAGCCGATGCGCCAGATCTCATTTAATTGCGAATCGCTGCTGATGAAACGCCCGCGCTGCTGAAACGGATAACCCGTTTCGAAGGTATCGAATCCTTCGAGCGTCAGCGGGTGATCGGCGGTTTTGATTTTGATTTCGACGAAACGCCAGACGCGCCACCAAAAGGGTTGGAAAAGACGATCGACGCCACCATCCGGTTTGAAATTATCGGTGAGGCCCAACGTCAAGCCATCGCCCACATGATCGCGATCCGCAAATCGCACCCATCCCCCTTTGTAACCGCCGCGCTTCTGGGCAGGGTCGTACAACGATTCCGTGTACGTGAGCTTCACTTCCGCACCCGCACCCTGCGAAGTACGTAAAACCGGATAGGCCGCCAGTAATCGACCCGCATCGATGAGCAGCGCCGCTTCTGTATTGGCTGGAATCGTCACTGCCCGTTTGGGAAACGCGGTCGTCTCGACGCCCTTGGCACGTACTAAACGTCCACTATCGATTTTGTCGTAACGCATCTGCGGAATTGCGCTGGCGACTAGCTGCCAAGGAGCGGTTTCAAATGTCAGCGGCACCGCGGGTTGCCAATCGGAAACAACTGTTTTTAGCTGATTCCAATCGCGCATTTGCAATGACGCATCGATTTTTTCCGGCGCACCTGCTGCGTAATAGGTAGCCCCGACCTGCTGTATCAATTGCGGCATGCCGGCGGATACCGTTCGCGATCCATCGACCCGGACGCTCCATGCCGAACCGCTGTCGATCAGCGCAGCCTGGTCAGCGTTTTCGGCTGCGATATAGAACCCCGTGGTACCCGAGGAAATCTGCGCAAGCGGCGCGGCCCTGCCATCACCCCAGACCTGCGCGCCGATGACATTCGCACCTTTCTTTAAGTAGGCAGCAAGATCGATTGTTTCGTAGCGCCAATGCAGCAAATCGCCGCGAGCCGGCCCAGCGGCAATCCGCTCGCCGTTTACATACAACACAAAACGTTGATCGGCACTTACGCGCACAGGAAACGAACGCGGTTTGGCGGTAACGGTGATCTCGCGACGAAATTGCAGCGCAATCGGCGCCTTTTTCGCGTCCGCTACCTTTGCCTGCGCTGAACCGATCCATTCGGCGGCGATAACCGAATTCCCAGCGAACACAAAACCGCTTACCGCAACAATTGCTTTGAATGTTTTGCGAATGGAGTTGCTTGCGCCGGACATATTGCTTCCTCGACAAAATTAGCGTCGAAGTGAATCACGAGCGAACTAAATAAATCAAACTCAAGCACACTCGATCATTAAACGGGTTTAACTACCATTAGATAAAACACACCGACGAACGCAAAAAAAGCCGGTACACCGAGCGCGAACCAGACGCGGAAATAACGCCAATATTCGGCGGGTAGCGGTTGGTTGGTTTGCGCGGCGGCTTTGGCGACATCGCGCAGCCGCATCTGCAACCAGATCACCGGCAACCAGCACGCTGTCGCGAATCCATACAACAGCATCGAATGCAGTAACCATTTCGACGTTAACGGCATGCCCGCGATATGTGCGAGATAAATACCGGTAAGCGGCTGCACAACAATGCTGGTGCTGGTGAATATCCAATCGGCGATAACAACGAAACGCGCGACTTGGGCGATCACCACCGGATTGCGCTGCAATGTTGCGCATAACAAATAAAACGCCGAGCCGACGCCAGTGCCGAATAAAAATGTCGACGATACGATGTGCAGCCACTTCACGATTAAATAAGTCATGTCAGCGCTCGCGTTTCGAGTCGTACACATACAGCAGCGCAATCGCGGCGAGAATCGGCAGATTCTTTAGCACGGGCCCATAAGGATGCGCCCAGAACTCGGGTAAATACCGCGTGATAATCGCGGTGTAACAAGCAATCACCGCTGCCTGCAACAGCCACCACCAGCGCTGTTTTTTTCGAAGATGAACGGTATGGCGCATGACTACGATGCCGATACCTAGCGCTATATCGAGCGCGCCCGCTGCGTAAAGCAACGGTGCATTCCATGGTTCACCGAAGCCACTGCGCGCCAGCAACTCCAAGCTATCTGCGCGCGGAAAAATCCATAACGAAACAACTCCGCTGACGATCCATAAAATGGCGAGGCTGTAACGCAACAATTCGGCGCAGAAACTCATCGTCAGTCGATACTGCCACTGTGCCGAATTATCGATAAAGGTGCTTGGTGGTAGTGGAGCGCGATCGAGCAGTGCGGCAAATGCAGTGTTCAGTTGAATACGCGATTGCTCGAGCATGCGCTGTATTTCCGGATCCAACCAATTGCTGCGCACGAACCGCTGTATAAATGTCAAAAAAATTGCAGAAACAGGCACAATTCGAGCACGCCGATAACCCAGCGCCGAACGCAGCAGCGTCAGATAATCACGCAGCGTCAATGTCTGTGGCCCCAATGCAGCCACTCGGCCGCGCGTATCGTCAACCACCAGCTTTAGTACCGCCGTACAAATATCGTCGATATGAACCGGCTGCAGTTGTTGCGCCGCGTTCGGTAGCGGCAGTACCGGCAGCATGGCTAATTTCGCGAACATTTCTGCGCTCGCCCCACCCCATCCAAAAATCGGCGCGGGAAGCAATACCACGGCAGCGAGCGGTTGCCGCAATAAAAATTCATCTGCGCGATATTTGCTGTCGAGAAATTCGATACCGGAAATTTGCTGCGCACCGTGCGCGGAAATCTGGATAACTCGTTTGATGTTCATCGCCGCGCAGGCAATGAATAGCGCACGCGGCGCACCCGTATGCAGGGCTGCAAACGATTGTTCGTTGTGTTCGCGAAAAATACCGACGGCGTTGATCACCACATCGATATTCTGCAAATGCGGCAACCATCCGGCGGGCTCGGTGGCTTTCGAAAAATCAATTTGCGTATAACTAAAGCCGCCGATTTTTCGATGCGCACTCGCAATATCGCGTACCGCACAACGCACCTCATGACCGGCAAGTCGTAATGCTTCGGCAAGGTGCCGACCAATAAAACCCGTCGCTCCCGTAAGTAAAATCCGCATCACAAAATATCCTTACCACTCAACCGCTCATCA
>CAMLJR010000142.1 GCA_946480345.1 uncultured Spongiibacteraceae bacterium | reverse complement strand
TCGCCGACTGACAGCGCTTGCGCAAAAAGTTACTCACCAGCTCGAACGCAGCCGGCTGGCGGAAAAAACTGGTCTCCTTGACCGCCACATGCGCGAGCAGCGCCTGCCACTCGACGATGCCTTCCGGCCAGCGCGAGACCTGCTCGAAATACGCGTCGTAATCGGTTTGATCCAACTCGCGCAGGCGGCGATTGAGGCCGCCCTGCAAAATCTGACGATGCTGGGAAAAATCGATGCCGGTGCGCGCCTCGATCAGCCGCTGCCATTCGGCAAATTGCCGATCGGTCAACGCCGCTGGCGAGGGCTGAAGCGATGCCACCATAGCCGTGCTCCGGCGCAGCGGTCAGGCTTAAACGCCCGACCGTTTCTCCTCGTCCGGCAACTTGAAGCCCGCCACCGAGTTCTTCAGCTCCTGCGCCATTAAAGCGAGGTTACCGATCGAACGCGCGGTGGTGGTGGTACCGGTCGATGTCTGCGAGGTGATTTCCTGAATCACGTTCATGGTGTTGGAGATATGACCGGCCGACGAGGCTTGTTGGCGTGCCGCGTTGGAGATGTTCTGAATCAATTCGGCCAATTCCTGCGATACGCGTTCGATCTGTTCGAGCGCCTCGCCGGCGTCAGTCGCCAGACGCGCACCGCGCACCACCTCGGACGTGGTTTGCTCCATCGAGATAACCGCTTCGTTGGTATCCGATTGAATCGTTTTAACCAACGCTTCGATCTGCTTCGTCGCCGCTGATGAACGTTCTGCAAGGCGCTGAACTTCGTCGGCAACGACCGCGAAGCCGCGGCCCGCATCGCCGGCCATGGACGCCTGAATGGCGGCGTTCAGCGCGAGGATGTTGGTCTGGTCGGCGATGTCGTTAATCAGGCTGACGATGTCACCGATCTCCTGCGACGATTCGCCGAGACGTTTGATCCGTTTCGAGGTTTCCTGAATCTGTTCGCGGATGTTATCCATGCCTTTAATCGTGTTCTGTACGACTTCGGCGCCGGTGTTCGCGATCGCAACCGACCGCTCCGCAACCTGTGCCGATTCGCCGGCGTTCGACGATACCTGATCGATCGTCACCGCCATTTCGTTTACCGCGGCGGACGCCCCGGCGATTTCCTGTGCCTGATGCTCGGACGCTTCGGCGAGATTCAGTGCGGTCGACTGGGTTTCCTGCGCCGCTTGCGAGACCTTCAATGCCGTGTCGTTGATCGACGACACCAGAATCCGCAGCTGGTCGATCGTGAAGTTGATCGAGTCTGCGATCGCGCCGGTGAAGTCCTCGGTTACGGTGGCGGTTGTGGTCAAGTCACCGTCGGCGAGATAGGTCAGCTCGTCGAGCAGACGCAGAATGGCGTTTTGGTTACGCTCGTTCTGCTCGGCGGTTTCACGCAGACGGGCCCGGGTGTTGAGGAACAACTGCGTACCGATGAAGGCTAATGACAACAGTACGACGGCGACGAAGAACAGCGCGGTGCGCGTCGTCAGCAAACGTTCGTCTTCGAGACGGTTGATGTGTTCAGCCAGTTTCGTGGTCGCTTCCATCACTTTCGGCGAATCGACGGTGATCGCGGCCGACGCTTGCGAGGATTTCAACAGCTCCGGCGATGCCTGGAAAATCTCATCGACCGAACCGCTGACGAACTGGAACAGCTTGTTGATTTCATCGAGCGAGCTACGCGCCGATTTGTCGTTGACGCGCGAAATACGCATCGCGGCATTGCCGTTGAGCATGCCCTGCAACACGGTACCGAACGTGCTGGCATCGAGGTTGAACTGGTCGGCGGCCTGCGGCGCATCGGTCTGACCTTCGAGCATCTTGTCGACGTTGCGGGCGATCCGTTCAGCGAGCCACGATTGGCGTTGCGCGATCATCACCTGATCCGCCGGGACGTTGCCCTGGGCGAGAATTTCGACGACGTTGTTGTATTCCTGCTGCAATTCCGGGATCGAATCGTTCAGTGTTTTCGCAACATCGTGCAGGAACAGTACGCGTTCGCGGCTGTTGACGATGGTGCCGGCAGCCACATTCACCTTGGTCCAAAGACCGTTCAGTTCATTCAGCTCGGTGTTGAGACCGGTCGGCGCTGGCGCCTGCTTATCGCCTTTCACCAGCTGTTGCAGCACCTGATCGAATTCCGCGCGCGTCTTCTTCAGCGTGTCGAACGCCGCGGCCTTGCCGCCGGTCGCTTCGCGCGACGACGTCGCCAGCTGCTGCGACAGTACGCGCAGTTCGCCAGTCAGTTCGAGATAGTGTTGATCGTAGCCGGCGTGGCGCAACACGTACCATGCGTTGAACACCGCGCCGAGGAAACCCGCAATCATCACCAGCAATGCAGCGGTGATGACCGGATTACCCGGCAGGCCTGACAGAAAGTTTTGTTGTTTAGCCATGATTCGGACTCCCACCCGAAGCGTTTGCCGCCAAGTAATTAATGAACAATGAAATGAATGTAGTTACGCCGCCGCGTTGAAGAAACGCTCGTCACGCGCCAGTTTGAATGGGCTGAACACCGCCCAATCGCGTTCGTTCTGCCGATAGGCGCCTGCAATGAAAGGCCGCATCGGCGCCAGTTCATCAGCGATATCGGTATGGAAACTATCCACCGGAAAATGCTGCATGCCGTGCACTTCGCTAACGATCAACCCGCTGTAGAGGTCGCCGTATTCGAGGGCCAATACCCGCTGCTGCTTGCGACTGCCAGCCAGCGCACTGCCGAAAAACGCTTCGAGATCGAGTAGCGGCAACAGCCGGCCACGCACGTTCGACACGCCGCGCACCCACGGTTTTACGCCGGGTAACCGGGTGCTGTTCGGTACCGACAGAATTTCGGCCACTTCGGCCATCGGAGCGACAAAGCGCTGCCCGGCCAGCGTAAAACCGACCCCGCTCCAATGCGGCTTGATGTCGATCTGTGCCGGCAGGCCATGCGCATGCTGCATGCTGCTCTGCGCCAACGCGACCAGCGCCGCGAACGGTTCGATCGGCTCAGCGGCGCTCACAATCAATCCCTCTTCCATCGAACTCACGCTTTAAGAACGTTTTCAATCGTTTGGACAAGAACCTTACCGTCGACCGGCTTGGTCAGGTAGCCTTTCGCGCCTTGGCGCTGGCCCCACAGGCGATCGGTTTCCTGATCTTTTGTGGTAACGATGATGACCGGAATATGGCTGGTGCTTTCGTCTTTGCTCAGCTGCCGCGTGGCCTGGAAGCCGTTGAGGCCCGGCATTACCACATCCATCAGCACCACATCGGGCAATTCCTTGCGCGCGGCCGCCACCCCTTTTTCGCCGTTATCGGCGGTGAGGATTTCATAGCCGTGCTTGCTCAGAATCGAGCTCATCTTAAAAGTTTCGGTAGGCGAGTCATCGACAATGAGTACCCGGGCCATTTTTATTAATCCTCCTGTATCACCCCGTTGTGGGAGTGATGGGTTATCCCGCTGTTATTTCAGCGATTGGGCTCAATGCGCGTGCGCTACATGGGCCTGAATCGCGCCCAGTAATTCGTTTTTGCTGAATGGCTTAGTCAGGTATTGATCTGAACCGACGATACGGCCCTTCGCTTTATCGAATAAACCATCTTTGCTCGACAGCATAATGACGGGGGTCGATTTGAATTCGCTGTTATTTTTGATCAATGCGCAGGTTTGATAACCGTCGAGACGCGGCATCATGATGTCGACGAAAATAATATCAGGGCGTGTATCGGCGATTTTTGCCAGCGCATCGAAGCCATCGGTCGCTGTGATTACATCGCAGCCGACTTTCTTCAGCAGCGTTTCGGCGGTGCGGCGAATCGTCTTCGAATCGTCGATCACCATCACTTTTAAATCTTGGAAATTCGGTTCCATGTTTGCAACTAACCTCTCTGCCCGCTTCGACAGGGCAACTACGGCTGTTCGTTAAGGCTCATCGCCTCGGCTTTTTGCTACAGTGTCGCGCTCCGCTGCGCTGCGAGCTTCACTACTATAGACGAAGACTACGCATCTGCCGGGCGTGGAGCGACGGGTCGCGGATTCAGGTTAGCCATTGGTGACGGCTCAGGTTAACCAGTGCTGATGACCCAGGTTAAGTAGTATAGAAGCGGTCTCCAATAAAGCACGCCGACCCTTATTCAGATTCGGGCCAATTGTTTTTGGAAGGAGCATCCCGTTTCGAAACAGCCCTTTATTTAGAAATAGCTCTTTATTTAGAAGCAGGTAGCAAAATGACGATTTCTCTTGGGGTCGTGATGGACCCGATCGCAGCCATCAACTACAAAAAGGATACGACGCTGGCACTGTTGTGGGCGGCGCAGGATCGTGGTTGGCAATTGTTCTACATGGAGCAAAGTAATCTGGTTTTACACGACGGCGCGCCGCAAGCAACGATGCGACGCTTGCGTGTGCATCGCGATCCCCAGCATTGGTACGACCTCGACGAACCGCAATTACGCCCATTGGCCGATCTCGATGTCGTGCTGATGCGCAAGGATCCGCCGTTCGATAACGAATACGTCTACAGCACGTACATTCTCGAAGCGGCCGAAAAGCTCGGCGTGGTGGTGGTGAATCAGCCGCAAAGCCTGCGCGACTGCAACGAAAAAATGTTCGCGACACAATTTCCGCAATGCTGCCCGCCGCTGCTGGTCAGCCGCGATAAACAGCAATTGAAGGAATTTCACCGTGCGCACAACGATGTCATTTTTAAACCGCTCGACGGCATGGGCGGCAGCTCGATTTTTCGCGTGCGCAACGACGATCCCAATCTGAACGTGATTATCGAAACGCTCACCAACCACGGCCGTAATACGATCATGGCGCAGCGCTATATTCCCGCGATCGTCGATGGCGATAAACGTATTCTGATGATCGATGGCGAGCCGGTGCCCTATTGCCTGGCGCGCGTACCGATGGCCGGAGAAAGTCGCGGCAATCTCGCCGCCGGCGGCACCGGCCGGCCGCAGCCGTTATCCGAGCGCGATCGCTGGATCGCCGCGCAGGTCGGCCCCGCATTGCGCGAACGCGGATTATTGTTTGTCGGGCTCGATGTGATCGGCGACTACCTCACCGAAATCAATGTCACCAGCCCGACGTGTGCGCGCGAAATCGATGCGCATTGTCATCAATTGGGCATCGAGCACACCGATATCGGCGCGCAATTGATGGATTGCATCGCCGCGAAATTACAACAACGGGTCTGAAATGGCATACGCCGCACAACCTTTCGAACAGCGTCACGATCTGCTCGGTTTTACGCTGCTGCTCGCGCTCGCATTTCACGCATTATTTATTCTCGGCGTGACATTCACGCGCGAACAGCACCCCCGTTCGGCATCGACACTCGAAATCACGCTCGCACAATATAAAAGTGACAAAGCGCCGCAGCGCGCGGATTTTATTGCGCAGCACAATCAGGAAGGCAGCGGCACGCTCGATGAAAAAGCGTTGCTGACAACGCGGAAAACGGCGGATTTTCACGATAACGTCATCCGCGATATCAGCCCTACCCGGCAATCGGCGGCGCTGAAACAAAAGAGCGAACAGAAAGCGCAGATCGCGACGCGCAACCGCGCCGAACACAAAACCGCATTGCACAACGATAAAGACACCCCAACGCAGCAAGCGGAGAGCGATGTCACCGTTCAACAGCGCAGCCTTGAAATCGCCAGCCTCGAAGCGAAGCTCGATATTCAGCGCCAGGCCTATGCCGCGCGACCGCGCGTTCGGCGCTTAACATCGCTGGCCACCAAACATTCCGAGGATGCGCAGTATTTAAATCAATGGCGCGAACGTATCGAGAGCGTAGGCAATCGCAATTATCCCGAGCAGGCACGCGCCAAGGATATTTATGGCGAATTGCGTTTGATGGTGGCGTTACTGCCGAACGGCGAAGTCGATGAAGTGAAAGTGTTGAAATCGTCGGGGCATAAATTATTGGACGAAGCGGCGATTCGCATTGTGCATCTCGCCGCACCTTACGATGCATTTCCCGTCGACATGCGCCGACAGGTCGATGTGCTCGAAATTATTCGCACGTGGCGTTTTCATAAAGACCGTTTTAGCTCGTCGAACTAAGCGGCGCGGTCTGCACTTCCAGATAATGCACCTTGAGTAAATCGAAACACTCTCCATAATGCCTTTATGGAAACCAACTTCGACAGTTTGAAAAATCATTTTCTGATCGCGATGCCCTCGCTGAGCGAAGGTCTTTTTGCGCACAGCGTGACTTATTTGTGCGAACACTCCGTACAGGGCGCGATGGGTATTGTCATCAATCGTCCCGCAGGCATCGCCCTCGGTGAAATCCTGGAACAATTGAAACTCGACGGCGATTTAGCGCATACGGAAGATCCGGTGATGGTCGGCGGCCCCGTGCAAACCGATCGTGGGTTCGTGTTGCATCCTACCGATGACCAACGCTGGGAAGCGACGCTGCCGATCAGCGACGAAATCAGTCTTACCACGTCAGCCGATATTCTCGATGCACTCGCGCATAATCGCGGCCCGCAGGCATCGCTGGTCGCATTGGGTTATGCGGGCTGGAGCGCGGGGCAGCTCGAAGAGGAAATCGCCGCGAATTCGTGGCTGACGATTCCGGCGGACAGCGACATCATTTTTAATACGCCGATCGAAAAACGCCTCAACGCAGCCGCTGCAAAACTCGGTATCGATCTCGCATTAATCGCGCCCGGCGCAGGTCATGCCTGAAAAATCCATTTCCGACGAAATTAAATCCGCCCCCAAGCCGCGCTGCATTCTCGCGTTCGATTACGGCACACAGCGCATTGGCGTCGCGGTGGGGCAAACCATTACGCGCACTGCATCGCCGCTCAGCGCCATTCCCGCTAAAGATGGCGTACCGCGCTGGGAAACCATCGCTGCATTGATCGACGAATGGCGCCCGCAACAATTATTGGTGGGTTTACCGTTGAATATGGACGGCACCGAATCGGACATGTCGCTGCGCGCCGAAAAATTCGCGCGCCGTCTGCACGGGCGTTTTGGTTTACCGGTGGCAACGTGGGATGAACGCTTAAGCAGCTTCGAAGCACGCGGCGAATTGCTCGCGCGCGGCCGCCGCAATTTCAAACAAGCCGGTGTCGACAGCCTGAGTGCATGCGTGATTCTTGAAGGGTGGTTTGCGGCGCACAGCGGTTAGCGCCTTCTGCAGCTAAATAAAAAAATGTGTTCAAGATAATCGCCCAGCCGATTCATACCGGCTTGGCCTTCGCAAGAATTTCATTCCGGAACTTGGCAGGAAGATCGCTGGACGCCACTACATCGACATGAATGCCAAGCAACTCTTC
>CAMLJR010000141.1 GCA_946480345.1 uncultured Spongiibacteraceae bacterium | reverse complement strand
ATAAATCCTTCCGCAACCGACATCACTGCCAGCATGTGTTCGGCATAGTCCTGCCAATCGGTCGCGAGATGAATTACGCCACCGACTTTTAATTTCCGTCTCAGCAGCTGTACGAATTCGGGCTGAATCAAACGCCGCTTGTTGTGTTTTTTCTTGTGCCACGGATCGGGGAAAAAAATCTGCACGGTATCGAGACTGTCGTCCGCGATGCATTGGTGCAATACATCGACCGCGTCATCGCAATACACCCGGATATTATCGACGCCGGCATCGACCGCATCGTGCAATAACTTGCCGACGCCTGGGCGATGCACCTCGATGCCGATGAAATTACGCTCCGGCGCCGCTTGCGCCATCTGCAATAACGATTGTCCCATCCCGAAACCGATTTCGAGTGTCGTCGGTGCGGCTCGGTTAAACGCCTGTTCGATATTCAGCGGGCCATTATCGCGATCCAATCCGTAGCGGGGCCATTGCAATTCCAAGCCCTCGCGCTGCGCCGGCGTCATGCGACCCGTGCGCAATACGAAACTGCGAATGCGGCGCAGCGGCGAGTCTTTTTCGATATCCATCAATGCAACTCCGCTTTCGATATCGCAACCGCAAGCATGATCCAACCGGCAAGGAAGGCGATACCGCCGATGGGTGTAATCGCGCCCAACCAGCGCACACCGCTGATGCTGAGCACGTATAGGCTGCCGCTAAAAATCACGATGCCGATACAAAATAACAGCGCGCTCCAACGCAACGAATGATTGAGCGGCCATTGCAGCATCAACAGGCCAACCGCCAACAATGCGAGCGTGTGATAGAAATGGTATTGCACACCGGTTTGATAAACCGCGAGCAGATCGGTGCTCAATCGGTGCTTCAGGCCGTGCGCGCCAAACGCGCCGAGCGCGACAGCGATGAAGCCATTCAGAGCAGCGATCAACAGATAGGTTTTTGCCATCATTGCAATTCCGAATTCGTGCGAGCAATTGATATCGTAGAAAAACAAAAACCGCCCGCAGGCGGTTTTGAGTAGCGATTAATAGTTCAAGCTTCGAGCATCGCCTTCACTTTATTCATCGCGTTTTTTTCCAGCTGGCGAATGCGCTCGGCCGAGACGCCGTATTTGTCGGCCAGATCGTGCAACGTTGCCTTGCTTTCGTTCAACCAGCGGCTCGCGAGAATATCGCGGCTGCGATCGTCGAGCTGATCGAGCGCCACCGACAGATTGAGATTGCTGTTTTCTTCCCAATCGCTTTCTTCGAGTTGCAGCGCTGGGTCGGCGCGGCGGTCTTCGAGATAATGAATCGGCGCTACCGCATCTTCATCGTCATCGACGCCGACATCGAAATTCATGTCGCTTGCCGCCAGACGGCCTTCCATATGCCGCACTTCGCGCACATCGACGCCTAAATCGTGAGCCACTGCATGCGCCTCGGCATCGCTTAACCAGGCGAGACGTTTTTTCTGGCTGCGCAGATTGAAGAACAATTTGCGCTGGGCCTTCGTCGTCGCGATTTTCACGATGCGCCAGTTGCGCAGAATGAATTCGTGCATTTCGGCTTTGATCCAATGCACCGCGAACGACACCAGCCGCACACCCTTTTCGGGGTTGTAACGCTTGACCGCCTTCATCAGGCCGACGTTGCCTTCCTGAATCAGATCAGCCAGCGGCAAACCGTAACCCATATAAGTCTTGGCGATATGAACGACAAACCGCAGATGCGCCATAACCAGCTCGCGCGCCGCGCCGACATTGCCGTTGTAATACAAATCCTCAGCCAGCTCGCGCTCGCGCTCGACGCTCAACACCGGCACGGTGTTAACCGCCTGCATGTACGCGGTGAGATTGCTCCCCGGTACCAACAGCTGAACAGGTGACAGACTGTAATTCATCATTGCCCTCCTTACGCTAACTACGCCTTGCCGATCTGCCTCTGCTGCCGGGCGATCGGGAGCGCAGTTTAGCACTCGCGGTTTTAGAGTGCTAATAGCGAAAAAGTTTCGATTAAGTCCTTTTGAGTGACCACCAGGGCCCGGATTAGTGCGGCTCGATCGCACTCAAATGCCGGCCGACCGCCAGCCACGCACCGAGCCAGCCGAGCAGCGCGCCCGCCAGCAAGAGCGCCCCAATTCGGCCGATACCGAGGCTCGGCAATATGAAGTCGCTGTGATACAACGAAGCCAGCTGAGCCACCGGCTCGCCTAACAAGTGCAGACAAACGACGAGAATCAGGCTGGCGACGATTCCGCCACCGAGACCAAACCACGCGCCGCTGTACAAAAACGGCCGCCGCACGAAGGCGTTGGTGGCCCCCACCAGTTTGACGACCAGAATCTCGTCGCGCCGGCTTTCGATGGCAAGTCGAATCGTATTGCCCATCACCAGGATGACGCCGAGCCCGAGTAACGTCGCCAGCGCCGCAGCGATCAGGCGCCCGATTTCCAGCAAGGCATAGAGACGCTGGACCCATTCCATATCGAGCACAGCGCGCTCGACTTCGGGCATCGCTTTTACGTCGTCGTAGAGTTTGCGAATCGCATCGGCGCCGCTCTGTACAACCAATGGGCGCACCGAAATCACCGCCGGCAGTGGATTGCTGTCGAGCTGATCGACCACTTCGCCGAAGCCCGACAAACTGCGGAATTCGGCCAACGCCTGCTCCGGCGAAATGTAAGCCGCATTTGCCACATCGCCGCGCCGGCTCAGCTTCTGCTGCAGCGCCTGACCGCCGGCTTCGTCTACGTTGTTGTGAAGAAATAGCGAGATTTGCGGCGCCGCGTCCCAACGTCCACCGAGTTGCGATAGCGTGTCCAGCCCGAGATACAGCGCGCCGGGCAATGCCAGCGCGATACCGATCACCAGCCAGGTGGCGAGGCTGCCGAATGGATTGCGCAATAACCGCAGCAGACTGTCGCGGGCCACTTGCCGATGATGCAGTCCGTACGCGGCAAAACGATCGCGGCGGTTGATACGGCGCGGACTCGCTGCCGATTTGCGCACGTCGGCTCTCAATCCGTCAGACATACGCCGGCTCCTCAATCGACTCATTACCACCGACACCGCGCACCAGATTGCCGTCGCGCAATGTCAGCAGCCGATGCGGCATGCGCGCGATCAGGCCGAGATCGTGCGTCGCGATCAGCACGGTCACGCCGACCTGATTGAATTGCTCGAACAGCCGCATCACATCGCGCGACAGCTCGGGGTCAAGATTACCGGTCGGTTCGTCGGCGAGCAGAATCGGCGGCTTGTGCACGACCGCGCGCGCGATACCGACACGCTGCTGCTCGCCGCCGGACAACGTCTGCGGATTCGCTCGTTCCTTGCTGAGCAAACCGACTTTATCGAGCGCAGCGCGCACCCGGCGGCCGATTTCGTTGGGCTGATAGCCGAGGATCATCAGCGGCAGCGCGACATTGTCGTAGACGGTGCGGTCGGTCAGCAGCTGGTGGTTCTGGAAGACAACACCGATTTCGCGACGCAGAAACGGAATCTTGCGCGGCGACATTTTATTGAACTGATGACCGTTAACGACGATGCGTCCGCTCGATGGCTTTTCCATCAACATAATCAATTTCAGCAGCGTGCTTTTACCGGCGCCGCTGCGGCCGGTCAAAAACAGCATCTCGCCGCGCGGAATCTGAAAGCTGACATCTTTCAGCGCTTCAAAGCCGCCGGTGTAGCGTTTGGAGACGTGTTCGAATTCGATCACTGCGCGTTTCTCTGAGCAAGGGAAGCGTCCGGCTGGAACAGCGCGCGAATAAATTCGTCGGCGTCGAACGGACGTAAATCGTCGATCTGTTCGCCGACACCGATGAACCGGATCGGCAGTCGACATTGTTGGCCGATCGCGAAGATGATGCCGCCCTTCGCGGTGCCGTCGAGTTTAGTCAGCGCGATGCCGCTGACGCCAACCGCCTCTTGGAAGGTCTTCGCCTGCGCCAATGCGTTCTGACCAGTACCGGCATCGAGTGCGAGCAGCACTTCATGCGGCGCGCTGGCGTCGAGTTTGCGCATTACGCGCAAAATCTTCTTCAGCTCTTCCATCAGGTTGTCTTTGTTGTGCAACCGACCGGCAGTGTCGGCGATCAACACATCGGTGCCGCGCGCCTGCGCCGCCTGCAATGCATCGAACAATACCGACGCCGAATCCGCGCCGCTATGCTGGGCGATGACCGGCACATTGTTGCGCTCGCCCCACACCTGCAATTGCTCGACGGCTGCCGCACGAAACGTATCGCCCGCAGCGAGCATTACCGACTTACCTTCATTCTGAAAACGCTTCGCGAGTTTGCCGATGGTGGTGGTCTTGCCGACGCCGTTCACGCCGACCATCAGAATCACATACGGCTTGCGCGAACCATCGATGACAAGCGGCGCGCTACAGGGCTCGATCAGTGCTTTCAGCTCCTGCTGCAATGCCTGATACAACGCATTCGCATCGGCGAGTTCTTTGCGCGATACGCGCTTGGTGAGATTACCGATGATCGATTGCGTCGCGTCGATGCCGACATCGGCCAATAGCAATTGCGTTTCCAATTCTTCGAACAGCGCATCGTCGATGGCTTTCTTGCCGAGGAACAGGTTGCCCATGCCCTCGGAAAAATTGCTGCTGGTGCGGCGCAAGCCGGTTTTCAGTCGGCTGAAAAAGCTTTCTTTTTTACCTTTTGGCTCTTGCGAAACAAGGAGGGACTCTTGCGAAACAGAGTTAGGCTGCGGCGAAGCCGGGCCAGTCTCGCTCGAAGCGGGATTAGTTTTGCTGGAAACAGGCTCAGCCTCATTCGCGACCGGCTGAGCCTTATTTGAAACGAGCCCCGCTTCGTTCGAAACAAGCCCAACCTCACTTGAAGCGGGCCGCGGCTCGTTTGCAACCGCCCCAAGCTCGCCGGAAACAGGTTCAACCTTGTTCGAAACTGAATGAGGCTCTATGGATACCGATTTCGGTTCGATCGACGGCTGCGGCGCTTCTGATGGTGAAGATAAATCGGGCGATGAAAATAAATCGGGGGGTGAGGATAAATCGTCCGGCGTTGAAGCGTCGGCGTTGTCCTTTTTCTTACGGAAGCGATCGAGAAACTTCATCGGAGCCCAAATAAAAAACCATGCTACAGTGCGGCCCGACTGGTATCCCAGATCATGAAATCCAGATAAGCAGCGGCCCACGGCGAGCGCGTATCCTACCATCCCGCCCCCGCGTTTTGCTAAACACAGAAATTACCGAATCAAGCCCTGTGAAAGCGCCGAAATCATCGACCAAAACCACTGCACAAGACGGCGAATTACGCATCATCGGCGGCCAATGGCGCGGGCGTAAATTGCGTTTTCCACCGCTGCCCGGTTTGCGACCGAGCCCCGACCGCGTGCGCGAAACGCTGTTCAATTGGCTGGCGCCGGAAATCGCCGGCGCGCGCTGTCTCGATCTGTTCGCGGGCAGCGGCGCGCTCGGGCTCGAAGCGTTGTCGCGCGGCGCCGGCTACTGCCAGTTTGTCGATAGCGCGAGTGCTGCGACTCAACGCATTCAACAGCATCTGGCGCTACTGTCATGTGGCGATGCAAACGCCAGCGCAGCCAACGCCGCGCAATGGCTGCGCGCGAATCCCGCGCAATCGGCGCCATTCAACATTGTGTTTCTCGATCCGCCGTTCCGGCAGAATCTGCTGGGCGAGTGCTGTGGGCTGCTCGAAAGCGAGCACTGGCTCGCGCCCGATGCGCTGATTTATCTCGAAGCCGGCGCCGACGAAGCGCTACCCACTCTGCCATCGAACTGGTCAGTGCATCGCGACAAGAAAGCCGGCCAAGTCGCTTATCGGCTGTTTCGGCGCAGCACGGCCTGATTTGCTGACGCAGGACCAACCCGCTAGTATTCGCGGCTCACTCACCCCCGCCATCGGCCCGGCATCGCGATGAAAACCATCATTTATCCCGGCACGTTCGACCCCATTACCAACGGCCATATCGACCTCGTCGAGCGCGCCGCTGCGATGTTCGATCGAGTGATCGTCGCGATTGCCTACAGTCAGAAAAAGCAGCCGCTGTTCGCGCTGGAAGAGCGCATCGAACTGTGCCGGCAAGCGCTGGCGCGGGTGCCGAATTTGGACATCGTCGGCTACAACAATCTGCTGGTCGATTTCGCGCGCCAGCACAACGCGCGCTTTGTTTTACGCGGCGTGCGCGCCATCGCCGATTTCGAATATGAATTGCAGCTCGCCAACATGAACCGGGCGATGCACCCCGAACTCGACACGATCTTTCTGACGCCGAAGGAACACTCCGCGTACATTTCATCGACGCTGGTACGCGAAATCGCGAGCATGAAAGGCCAAGTCGAAAAATTCGTTCCGGATGTTGTCGTGCAGGCTTTGCGCGCCAAGTTCGGTGCTTAATGAAACAGCGGTACTGAAGTTATGTCGTTATTGATTACCGATGCCTGCATCAACTGCGATGTCTGCGAACCGGAATGCCCGAACGAGGCTATTTCGCAGGGCGTCGAAATCTATGTCATCGATCCGAATAAATGCACCGAGTGCGTCGGCCATTTCGATGAGCCGCAGTGTCAGCAGGTGTGTCCGGTCGATTGCATTCCCCTCGATCTCGAACACGTCGAAACGCGCGAACAATTAATGGCGAAATACGAACGCTTGATCGCCGCCAAGCACTGATCGATCGCCGGTCAACGGATTAAAAGCTAGCCGACGGATTGATTAGAAAGAAAAGATTGAAGCAGCGACTCCGCTCACAGAGCGGAGTCTCAGGCGGGATTTATTCGACGTCGTGCTTGTAGCCGGATTGGGTGCAGCCGAGGCAGCGTACGAACGTGGCTTTGGCAGGGCCGACCACCAGTTCCTTACCCGCTTCTTTCGCGTTGCCACCCGCCAGTGAGAACGGCAGCGTGACCACGTACAGCACGGCTCCCACCGCAGTAAACACCACGCCCAGCGGACGCGCGATGATGGCATCGCCGGTCATTGCCAGCGCCGACGGCTCATCATCGACCTGCTGCGCAAAGCTGATCTGAGGCGCCACCAACGTGACGGACAAAGCGACCGCCGTCAGCAGTCGTGAAGTTGTATTTGCGATTGCGCGCATGATGCGTGTCTCCGTATGCGCTGCCGCCACGCGGCAGCAGACAACAAAAGCCTTGTTGGGAAAATAGTTTACGAAGTCTAGTTAACGCCGGCATGACGTCAACCGGGCTGTCGCAAGCATAGCCGAATTCACCGGCGAATTTGTGATCGAGCGCGTGCTTTGTGCGGTCAGCGCTGACAACCCTTGCAGAACACCGTCGAACGCTGACCCAGACGCACCTCTTCGAGCATGCGGC
>CAMLJR010000140.1 GCA_946480345.1 uncultured Spongiibacteraceae bacterium | reverse complement strand
CGATCGTCGAGAAAGTCCATTTACGTCAATATCTCCCGTCCTTGGGGCGGCAATACTTGTGCGATCGGCGTGATCGCGCTGGTGTCTGGTGAAAAATTCATGCAGAAAGTTGGCGCGAAGCCAGGCGTTTAGAAGGAGATCATCATGCAGGTGGTGTGCGCGCAGTGCGGAGTTAAAAATCGCGTGCCGGAACAGCGTTTGATGCAGCAGCCAAAATGCGGACGCTGCGGCGCGTTGCTGTTGCCGGTGGCGCCGATCGTATTGAACGATGCGAATTTCGATCATTTCGTGCAGAACACCGAGTTGCCGATCGTCGTCGATTTCTGGGCCGAGTGGTGCGGGCCGTGCAAGGTGATGGCGCCGATTTTCGCGCAGGCGGCGCAGCAGCGTCCGTTACTTCTGTTTGCCAAAGTCGATACCGAGCAAGCACAGGCCATCGCCCAGCGTTACCAGATTCGCAGCATTCCGACATTGGCACTGTTGCGCGGCGGCGGTGAAGTCATGCGCAGCGCGGGGACGATGCCACTGCCGCAATTACTGGCATGGATCGACCGCGCAGCAGCGCCATGATAGGGCGCAGGTGACAGGTGCTAACGGTATTGCTCAGCGGCAAGGGACAGTAATCGGCATGGCGCAAAGTGAACGAATGCGATTAATGGTTCCGGCATGGCTGCGCGGCTATCGTGTTGAATTGTTGCCGCAGGATCTGCTCGCCGGTGCGATCGTCGCGATCATGCTGGTGCCGCAGAGCATGGCGTATGCGCTGGTTGCCGGTCTGCCGCCGCAGTACGGTATGTACGCGAGCATTCTGCCGTTGGTTGCGTATGCGCTGTTCGGCAGCAGCATGACACTCGCGGTGGGGCCGGTGGCCGTCACCTCACTGATGACTGCAGCTGCGCTGGCGCCATTGGCGGTGCCTGGCAGCGAGAGATATATCGCCGGAGCGGCGCTGCTCGCACTGCTCTCCGGCGCGATGCTGTTTGTGTTTGGGCTGCTACGGTTTGGGTTTCTCGCGAAGCTGCTGAGCAATCCGGTGATCAGCGGCTTCACCTCCGGTTCTTCGCTGCTGATTCTGATCGGGCAAATCAACCCGCTGCTCGGATTGCATGCGCACGGCGATACCACGCTGGCATTGATTGTCGGGCTGCTGCGGGCGAGCGCCGATATTCACTGGCCGACGGCGATGACTGGCGGTGCCGCGCTGCTGTTTTTGATCATGGCGCGCGAATATTCGGCGGGCGTGGCACGAGCACTCGGTATGCGTATGACGACGGCATCGCTGGTGCCCAAGCTGGCGCCGATGCTTGTTGTACTGCTCGGCATCGCGTGCGCGGCGCACTGGCAACTGTCGGCGCAGTACGGCATTGCCGTGGTCGGTGCGATCCCTCGGGGTCTGCCGCCGTTGCAGTTACCAAAAGCTGATCTGCCCTACATCAAAGCGCTGCTATTTCCAGCCTTTGCGATCGGTCTGATCAATTTTGTCAGCAGCATTGCGGTGGCACAGGCACTCGCGATCAAACGGCGCGAAAAAATTTCGGCGGATGCCGAATTGCGCGGACTCGGTGCGGCGAATATCGCCGCGGCGATCTCCGGCGGTTTTCCAGTCAACGGTGGTTTCGCGCGTTCGCTGGTCAGCTTCAGTGCCGGTGCGCGTACGCCGCTGGCTGGTGTGATTTCGGCGTTGTTGATGGCACTCGTCGTACTGGCATTTACCGACATCTTCACTGCGCTGCCGGTGTCGGTGTTGGCAGCGACAATCATTATCGCGGTTGCGCCGGTGATCGACATTGCCGCGCTACGCAAGGCGTGGCGTTACGATCGCGCCGACGGGTTGGCGCTCGGTGCCACCGCGCTCGGCGTTATTGTCTTCGGTGTCGAGGGCGGTATCGCGATCGGCATCGGCATCTCGCTGGTGTCGTTGGTGTGGCGCAGTGGGAATCCGCATATCGCGATGCTCGGTCGCATTCCGCTCACCGAACAGTTTCGCAACGTCGAGCGTTATCAAACCGAAACGCTGTCGCATGTGCTCGCGCTACGTATCGATGAAAATCTATTGTTCGCGAATGCGCAGGCGGTGGAAGAACGTGTGCGCGACGAATTGCAGCGAAATCCTTCGGTCAAGCACGTGTTGCTGGTGTTGTCCTCGGTCAGCCAGATCGACGCGACGGCGCTCGATATGTTGACCGAGTTGAATACGCATTTACACGGCCGCGACATCGATCTGAACCTCGCCGAGATCAAAGGCCCGGTGTTGGAACGGCTGCATAATTCGATTTTCCTAACGCAGTTAACCGGTGAGATATTTGAATCTACGCACAAGGCGTTTCAGCGTTTCAGCGGCGAAGCGGAAGACTTTTCGATTTGAGGAGTGGTGATGAAGCCGATAGCGATCGAGCCGTTTTTTCATGAGCCGACCTTCACGATTTCGTATGTGGTGGCCGATCCGGACAGCGGGCGCTGTGCCATCATCGATCCGGTGCTGGATTACGACGCACACATTGCGCGCACTAGTACCGAATTTGCCGATCGTATCGTTGCGTTCGTGCGCGAACGCAATTACGCGCTCGACTGGATTCTGGAAACGCACGCGCATGCCGATCATGTTTCGGCAGCGATCTATCTGCAGCAACAGCTCGGCGGTAAAACGGCGATCGGCGAACACATCACGCAGGTGCAGCAGGTGTTCGGCAAAATCTTCAACCTTGGCGCTGAATTTGCCCGCGACGGCAGCGATTTCGATCGTCTGTTGGGCGACGGCGAAACCATCGCACTCGGTGGAAAAGCGATTCGCGTGCTGCACACACCGGGACATACGCTCGGCTGTGTAACCTATCTGATCGATGACGCAGCATTTATCGGCGACACTCTGTTTATGCCCGATTACGGCAGCGCGCGCTGCGATTTTCCCGGCGGCGATGCGCGTTCGCTGTATCGCTCGATTCGTGGCATTTTGTCGTTGCCACCGACGACGCGGCTGTTCCTCTGTCATGATTACCTGCCGCCGACGCGCAGCACGTACTGCTGGGAAACCACGGTGGCGGAACAAAACGGGCGGAACATTCACGCGCACGCCGGCATCACCGAAGATCAATTCGTTGCGCTGCGGCAGCAGCGCGATCGGGCGCTGCCGAAACCGCGGCTGCTTTTGCCATCGGTGCAGATCAATATTCGTGGCGGTCGTTTTCCGCCGCCCGAAGCAAATGGCGTCGGCTATTTGAAACTTCCACTCAACGTTCTTTGATCGCGAGGATATCGCCATGTCGCTACAGCAACTGACTCAAATCGGCCCCGACCTGTGGGTCGGCCCCCAACTACAGGCGGAGGATTTTGCGCAAATCGCAGCGCAGGGATTTCGCTCGGTGATCAACGCGCGTCCCGATAACGAAGCGCCGGATCAGCCCGAGTCGCAGCTGTTGCACGAGGCAGCGGTGAAAGCGGGTTTGGCGTACGAATATCTGCCGGTCATTCCGAATCAGATCCGCGAACAGGATGTGATCGCGTTTGCCAACCACCTCAATGAATTACCGAAGCCGACACTCGCGTTTTGCCGCACCGGTAATCGCTGCTCGATATTGTTTTCGATGGCGAAGGCGCGGCTCCAGTGAAAAACATCGGCCGTATAGCGAGCCGATCGAGAACCATTTATCAAGCGCGGTAACGGAATTTTGTTATGACAGCGTAAAACAACTCTGTGTAAAATCAGGCCCGGTATCAATCAGTCACAACCCCCTTATTCGTAACCGTGGAATCGCTGAATTATCAGAGATTCCCAAGATATTGGAGATGGCAAAATGGGCGTACTCGTCGGTAAACCGGCACCGGATTTCACCTGTGGTGCAGTATTGGGCAACGGCGAAATCGCCGATAAATTCACGCTGAGCGAAGCGATCAAAGGCAAATACGGTCTCGTGTTTTTCTATCCGCTCGACTTCACCTTCGTATGTCCGTCCGAGCTGATCGCACTCGACAACCGCATCGACGCATTCAAAGCGCTCGGCGTTGAAGTCATCGGCGTATCGATCGATTCGAAATTCACTCACACCGCATGGCGCAACACGCCGATCGACAAAGGCGGCATCGGCCAGGTGAAATACACGCTCGCGGCTGACATGAGCCACGATATCGCGCGTGCATACGATGTCGAAACGCCGAACGGCGGCCCGGCTTTCCGCGGCGCGTTCATCATCGACAAGAAAGGTGTTGTGCGTTCGCAGATCGTCAACGACTTGCCGCTCGGCCGTAACATCGACGAATTGGTACGTCTGGTTGAAGCGCTGCAATTCCACGAAGAGCACGGCGAAGTGTGCCCAGCGAACTGGAAAAAAGGCGCTCAGGGTATGAAAGCAAATGCCGAAGGCGTGGCTTCCTATCTCGCACAGAACGCATCGAAACTGTAATTTTTCAGTTTTTGCGCAATAAAAAAGCCGGTAGCGATACCGGCTTTTTTATTGGGGATTTTTCGATAACGCGTTAAAGCATTTCGTCGTCATCGAGCAAATTCAACGGCTGCCAACCGCCGAGTTCGCGCCAGCGATTGACGATCTGACAAAACAGTAGCGCCGTTTTTTCGGTGTCATAAGCGGCGCTGTGCGCTTCCGCGTTATTGAATTCGATACCCGCCAAGCCGCAAGCGCGCGCCAGCACCGTATGGCCGAAGGCGACGCCAGCGAGAGTTGCAGTATCGAATACCGAAAACGGATGGAACGGATTGCGCTTGATATTGCAGCGCTCGGTTGCGGCGAGCAAAAAGCCGAGATCGAAGTGCGCGTTGTGGCCGACCAGCACCGCACGCGTGCAATTGTGTTGTTTCACTTTGCTGCGCACGAATTTGTACAGCTCATCGAACACGATGAATTCGGGTTGCGCGTCGCGATCGGGATGCAGTGGATCGATGCCGGTGAATTCGAGCGCGGCCGGTTCCAGATTGGCGCCCGGAAATGGCTCGACCTGGAACGCGACGGTTTCATCGATGCTCAGATCGCCGCTCTCGTTCATCGTCAGCGCGGTGGCCGCAATTTCGAGTACGGCATCGGTGCGGCAATTGAAGCCGCCGGTTTCGATATCGACGACCACCGGCAAAAAACCGCGAAAACGCAGCGCGAGCGGATGTTTGGTCGGGATGGATTCGGTGCTCATCGACAATTCGCCATCAGTCCGCGATTACCCGCCATTGCAGTGTCTCACCGGCGCGCAGTGGCACCAATGTTTCATCGCCGAGTGGTAATTGTTCAGGTACCTGCCACGGTTCGCGGCGCAGCGTAATGCTGTCGCGATTGCGCGGCATACCGTAAAAGTCGGCGCCGTAGAAGCTGGCGAATCCTTCCAACTTGTCGAGCGCATTGGCCTGGTCGAACGCTTCGGCATACAGCTCGATCGCTGCGTGTGCGGTATAGCTGCCGGCGCAGCCGCAGGCAGCTTCTTTTTTATTGCGCGTATGCGGCGCCGAATCGGTGCCCAAAAAGAACTTTGGATTGCCAGACGTGGCGGCTGCGATCAGCGCCTGCTGGTGCGTGCCGCGTTTCAGAATCGGCAGGCAATAAAAATGCGGACGAATACCGCCAGCGAGCATGTGGTTGCGGTTGTACAACAGGTGATGCGCAGTGATCGTCGCTGCCACATTGGCTGGGGCTTCGCGCACGAACGCGGCGGCATCGGCGGTGGTGATGTGTTCGAGTACGACTTTGAGCGCGGGAAAGTCACGCACAATGGCGCGCAGATGCCGGTCGATAAACACTTGTTCCCGGTCGAAAATATCGATGGCGCTATCGGTGACCTCGCCGTGCAACAGCAGCGGCAAACCTTGCTGCTGCATGGCTTCCAGCACCGGATAGATCCGCTTGAGATCGGTGACGCCGGAGTCGGAGTTGGTGGTTGCGCCCGCCGGATACATTTTGGCGGCGAACACAAAACCGGAATTTTTCGCCTCGATAATTTCCTGTGGACTAGTATTGTCGGTCAGGTACAAAACCATCAACGGTTCCACCTGCCGCGGGCAGCGTTGCTGCGCGGAGTTGTTGCGGTCGCGATAAGCGAGCGCTTGCGCGGTGGTGAGAACCGGCGGTACCAGGTTCGGCATCGTAATCGCGCGCCCGAAATAACGCGCCATCGCCGGCACAGTGTCATTCAGCGTGATGCCGTCGCGTAAATGGACATGCCAATCGTCGGGGCGGGTGATGCGAAGCTCATTCATAGCGGAAAAAACGGGAAGCTGACTGGGAAATGCGTGAAGCGCGCATGCTACAGGAATCATCCCTAAAAGTATTGGTTGCGGTCTTTATGCGGTTGCGGCTCTCTAAGTGGCTATTGGGGCGATTCGTTGCGATAGCGTTGTTGACGTGCAGCGGTGTCGCGCGCGCCGAGCTATTCATGGCGCCGCTGGTGCGCGCGGAATGGCATGTCGAGCGCTCATTATTGAATTGTCGTCTGCGTCAAACAGTGCCGCGCTACGGCGATGCCGTTTTCGAAACGCTGGCCGGTGGACGCCGCAGTTTTCAGTTGCGCACCGATAACAATCCGATGGTCGAAGGCGCTGCTGAACTCACTGCGGCGGCGCCGCTGTGGAATCCGCGTCGCAAGCCCATCGCGCTCGGTACCGTCACCATTCAAGCCGGTAAAGTGCCGTTGCGGCTCGACGACGACGCCGCTGATCGGGTGCTCGAATCGCTGCGCAATGGTCTGGTGCCGCAATTTATGCGGCCGCTGCAAGCCAGCGGCGATCCGGAAGCGTCGATGGCATGGCTCGGACTATCGCCGGTCAATTTTTTGCCGGCGTATCGACAGTACCAGGCATGCGTCGCGCAGCTTTCGCCAGTCCCGGTGGAGCAGTTGCAGATTGCAGTGCTCGAATTTGCCGAGATAAAGACCGAGCTCAGTGCCGGAGCGCTGCGGCGTATCGATCAACTGTTGCGTTACGCGCAGGCGGATCGGACTGTCACCGGCTTCGAGCTGATGTCGGTCAGCGCCGATACGCCGCGCCGATTGGAGAATCTGGAAATTGCCCGTGTCAGGCTGGAGCAGGTAACCGAATATCTGCGCAGTCGCGGTATCGATGCGAAACAGATTAGCGGCGATTATCGCGGCGAGCGTCCCGGCAACCGTCGCTCGGGTCAGCGGACGGTGACTATTCGAATCAAGCGCGCTGAGTTGCCGCTGGCTTCGAACTGAACTTTTTCAAACGGAACTTTATAGATGCGGTTGCGGTTGCCCTGTCGACGAACGGAGTCCAGTCAGCGGGATGCAGTGCACGCGGTTGCGTCCGGCATCTTTCGCTTGGTACAGCGCGGCGTCGGCGGTAGCGACTAACTGTGACGGCGGCTGATCGATGCTCGGTACCGTGGTGGCGATGCCGATGCTGACCGTAACGCGGAACTGGCG
>CAMLJR010000139.1 GCA_946480345.1 uncultured Spongiibacteraceae bacterium | reverse complement strand
CTGTTAACCGAAGAACAATATCGAGAGTTACAGACACTCGGAAAGTTCGATGTAAAAACATCGAGCTGGATCAAAACACCCGCCGCGATTAGAAAATTAGGCGGTGCACTTTTTTGCGATCGACGCTACGACACGGTGTTTGTCTATCACAACGGCGCGCAATCGTATTATTCATCCCGAGGATTTCGCGGCATGTTGAAAGTTTAATTCGCCGCCAATTGTTTTCGCTTAATCGTTATGCCACTTCGCCGAGCCCGATTGTCCAGGGCCAGAAGATACTTTTATTACCGCTGAACAAATACCGCGTTCGGTTAGGAAGCTGCCATCGCCGATAAATTGATCGCGCAGGTAGCGCGCGAATTCTTCAACCGTGCTGTTGCGGATCGGCAACAGCAATGTGTCCGATTTACGCAGCGGAATTTTTTCGCCGTTGAACCAGACGTTAAAAAATTCGCCGTCGTCATCGATGCGCAGATGCGGCGAGAACTGTGGCACCAGTGTGTATTCATCGAGCGTTTCGCACAGTTGACGCAAACGCGTTTTGATATCGCGATAACTGAAGCAAATGCCATCGTCGCCAACCGGCGCCGTCACCGCCAAATGCACGGCGTAGTTATGACCGTGCAGACGCTCGCGTTCGGTGGCGCTGAAAATCGTGAAATGCGCAGCCGAGAATTTGATGTCTTCCTTGCTGATTTCGATTGTCGTGAGGCTTTGAGCTGATGGAGTGTGCATAACGGCGGAATTATTATCGCTGTTGGGTGCCGCATTATACGCATATCCCTTGCCGTCGCTGTCCGCAGGCTCATCGCAAAGTGTTTTACCAGCGACGGACTGCGTTATCCTACGCAGTCGTTCCCTATTCGGATTACCGTGTTGAAACCTCTCGCCACCAAAGCCGACCTGCGCCGCGAGCTCGACCGCCAGATGGAAGAGTTTCTGCGCGAGGGTGGGCAGGTGCATGAAATTCCGCGCGGTATCAGCGGACGTAATCCGGGCGAAGGCATGCTGCCGGAAGCGCCGATCATCAGCGATAAGCCCAAGGAAGAACGCACGTATCTGAATGATGTCGTCGCCGGCATCGAGGCGCGACGCAAGGCGCAGCATCCGGAAAAAAAGAAATCGCGGCGCCCGCGCAAGAAATATATCTACGATGATTTTGGCGAGCCAATCCGCTGGGTGTGGGAGGAATAGTTTCTAACAGTTGCGCTCAGCTTCATTTTTCGCATCTGGGATTTGCATGATTTTTTCGATATTGTCGATGTAACCCAAAGTTCTCATTACACATTCGTTATTGAGTACCTGCTGCGTTCTGCTTACCATCAGCCCATACATATGTGTGATTGAGCACACATAGACTTGTGCCAAAGAGCACTTGCTGCACTAAAAACACTATTCCCCTGACTCAATAAACAAAGGGGTCCCTTCCCGATTTTTCGCCATCACTAACTTTGCCTGCGAAGGCAGAAGGAGCAGTGCATGCTTGAACTGTTGGGATTCGTATTTCTATTAAGTGTGGTCGGCGCCGGCGTTTACTTTGCTAAACGGCGTAAACCAGTCGAGCTCTCGCCGCGCCGCAAACCCAATCATCACTATCGCGCTGTCGCGGTGCGGCATTCGCTGCTGTCCTGCCAGGCGGTGAATAAATTGGACGGCAAACGCTTCCTCGCAACGGAAGCGCCGTCGCTGCCGGTCAAAGGCTGCGATATCTGGCCCTGCCGCTGTCGTTACGAGTATCTGGCAGATCGACGTCAGGAGGAGCGCCGATCCCTCTACGGTATTCAGCGAAATTTGATGCCACATGCGGTACGGCAAGACCGTCGTCAACTCGATCGTCGGCGTTCAGCCGGATCATATGCATGATGTTGGCTGCTTGCTTAGCAGCCATATTCTTCTACCTTTACTCCGATCCTTTTTCCCGATCTTCATGCGCAACACGGAGTGGTTGAGTGAGTGAGAATAATAGACCGTGTTAAAGCAAGCCCTCATTCCGTTGGCTCTCTGTCTTGTCGACAGTGCGGCGGCTGCACAACCTGCTCAAGATGAATTGACCTCATTGCCGCTCGAACAGCTAATGCAGTTCGAAGTCGATAGCGTTTCCAAATTTTTGCAAAAAGCCGCCGACGCCCCGGCGACGATTTCGATCGTCACCGCACAGGACATCAAGGCGTATGGCTATCGCACACTCGGCGATATCCTGAATTCGATGCGCGGCCTGCATGTGTCCAACGACCGCAACTACAGTTACGTCGGCACACGAGGCTTCGCGGTGCCCGGCGATTACAACACGCGCGTTCTGCTGCTGGTGGACGGTGTGCGCTATAACGATGGGCTTTACGATCAAGCGCCGATCGGTCGCGATTTTGGCGTCGATGTCGACTTGATCGATCGCGTTGAATTCATCAGCGGCCCGGCCTCGGCGGTGTATGGCTCCAACGCTTTGCTCGGCGTGATCAATGTGATCACCAAAAACGGCGGTAATTTTCTCGGGCCGAATGTCGCCGCTTCGACCGGCAGTTACGACACGCGTGAAGGCCGCGCCACGATCGGCAATGCGACGCCAAACGGCGCGATGTGGCTACTATCGGCATCGCGCTTCACCCAGGATGGACAGGATCTTTATTACCCCGAATTCGACACGCCCGCGCAGAACAACGGCATTGCCGAGAATGCCGATTACAACCGTGCCACCACGGTATTAGCTAAATACCGGCTGAACGGATTTGCCGTGCGATTGATGCACGTCGATACGACCAAAGGCGTTCCCACCGCGTCGTACGATCAAACGTTTAACGATAATCGTTCCAAATCGATGGATGCCCGCACCAACCTGAATATCGAGTATCAGCGGGCGCTGAATTCAACCGTCAGCGCCACCGGCCGTCTCTACCTCGGGCATTACACCTATGAAGGGGATTACGTCTACGAGGACGGCGCGCTGATCAATCGCGATACCGCGCACAACGACTGGATTGGCGGCGAGGCGCAGCTGCTGATCGACAGCTTCGAACATCACAAACTCGTGGTCGGTAGCGAATACCGGTATGTGTCGCGTATCGATCAGGAGAATTTCGATGTAAATCCCCGCTTCGATTATCTCGACGATAATCGCTCGGCCACCATCGCCGGCTTTTATATCCAGGACAGCATCGCGCTGGGCGAGCGCTGGATTCTCAATCTCGGCAATCGTCTCGACCGCACCGCAGACCATACGTGGACCAACAATCCGCGCGCCGGCCTAATCTTCCAGCCTGACGCGCAGACTTCGGCCAAACTTTTATACGGTTCGGCTTACCGCACGCCGAACGCCTACGAGCGGTATTACAACGCGGCGGTGTATCCGACAATTTCACATTCGGATTTGGATAACGAACGCATCACCGCGCGCGAATTAATCATCGAGCGCGCATTCAATGCCGCCGAGCGCATCAGTTTTTCACTATTCCGCAACAACATCGATCGGCTGATCGTCTTACGCGAAGGTCCGGCTGAAGGATCGCTTACTTATGTCAATGCGGGCCGTGTCACCACCAGCGGCACCGAAGTGGAATGGCAGAACGCGTGGTCACCGCGCGCGCGTCTGAAAATCAGCTATAGCTGGCAACGCGCGGACGACGACAGTGTCGATACGCTGATCTCGTCACCGCATCATTTATTGAAACTCAACCTCACTGGCGCGCTGCCCGGCAAATTGAGTTACGGCATTGCGATGCGCGCGATTTCCGCACGCGACACATTCGATGGACATGCGCCCGGTTATGGCGTTGTTGATTTGACGCTGCGGCATGAAATTACCGACCAACTGGAAATTGCCGCCACTCTTTATAACGCGCTCGACAAACGCTATTACGACCCGAGTTCGGCCGAGCATGAGCAGGACATGCTGCAGCAGGATCGACGCAACTTTCGCGTGAAAATGGATTATTGGTTTTAGCCGATGCGGCACATTGTAAAAATTGGGTTCTGCATCGCTGCTTGCGTTGCCGCTGTGGTCGCGCGCTCTGCTTTTGCGCAGGGCTCGATTGCGCCGGAATACCATTTGAAAACAGCCTACCTTTTCCATTTTCTCGAATTCACCACCTGGCCCCGACAGGTGCTGGACGAGGCCAAGGCTGTGGTTATCTGCATCGACGACCATAATCCCTGGCGCGAAACGCTGCTCTCTCTCGAAAAACGCAGCGTGCACGAGAAACCCATTCGAATCGCCCTCTTATCCGAGGCCGCGCAATCGCCGTGTCACGTCGTCATCGTTCGAAGCGATGATGTCGGTTTACAGAAAAACTTTTCCCTGTCTTCGCAAGCGTTGTCGTTAATAGTTTCCGACGATCCTGCTGTCGGCCTCGATCGCGCAATGATCAGCTTGCGAGTCGAGGACAACCGCATCGTTTTTTCGATTAACAATGGCAAAGCACGCGCGGCGGAATTGCAAATCAGCTCGAAGTTGCTGCGGCTGGCGAGAACCGTGCAATGAGCCGCGGCCAACCGTATATCGTGCCGCCGAAACTTAGCGATCGTCTCAGCATCGCGAGTTACATTGCATTGGCGAGCGCGTTGTTGCTCGCGGTTGTCGCGCTCAGCACAATCGAATACATCAATCTGCGGCGCACGCTGCTGCAGGACACCCAGGTTGAAGCAAAAATCCTCGCCGATAACGTCGCCGCCGCGCTGCTGTTCAACGACACGCGCGCCGCCCACGAATCGGTCGCGACGATGCGCGCATTGCCGACCATCGAGCGCATCTCGATACTGCGCAAGGACGGTTCCGTATTCGTACCCGTCGCGGCGGTAGATCCCGCTATTGCCGCGCTTGCGCAACCTCGGGTGCAGCATCGTTATGCGTTCGATCATCTCGATTTGATTCACCCGATCGAGCACGAAAAAAATCTGATCGGTTATGTGCATTTGCGCAAAACGCTGACGCGCATGTATCAGCAGATCGCGCTATACAGCGCCAGCGCGCTCGGTGTTGCAGGCGTTGCGCTGTTGCTGGCGTGGCTGGTCGTCGCGCGCGTGCAACGCACCGTCACCATCGCCGAAAAAACGCTGCACTCGCTCGCGCATATCGATGCGACCACGGCGCTGTGGAATCGCAACACGTTCAATCTGCATTTGCGGGGCGCGATATCCGCAGCACAAAAAAGTCAGCAGGAGGTTGCGCTGCTATTGCTCGACCTCGATAACTTCAAGGCGATTAACGATGCCATCGGGCATCCGGGCGGCGACGCCTTGCTCGCGGCGGTGGCCGAACGGCTCAATCACTTTCTCGGTGACGACGATATTGCATGCCGGCTTGGCGGCGATGAATTTGCCATCGTGCTGCAACGCGCCGATGTACATGCTTACGCCGCGAGCACCGCCGATAACATCGCGCATTTATTCAGCACGCCGTTCGTTCTCGAAGGGCAGGAATTATTCGCAACGTGCAGTCTGGGTATCAGCATTTATCCGCAGAACTCGGCCGATAACAAAGCGTTGATACGTAATGCCGACACGGCGATGTACCACGCCAAAGTGGACGGCAAGAACGGACATCGCTTTTTCACCAACGAAATGCATTTGCAGTTGCAGCGTCGCGGAACGCTCGAAGCGGGATTGCGCCGCGCCATCATCGGCAACGAATTAGCACTGCATTTTCAACCGCAATACGATTTACGCACGAAAACATTGGTCGGCGCCGAAGCTCTGCTGCGCTGGCACAGCCGCGAATTAGGCGTGATCTCGCCCGCCGAATTCATTCCGATCGCGGAAGACAGCGGCTGCATTGTCGAGATCGGCGAATGGGTTTTGCGCACCGCCTGCCGCACATTGCGAGAGTGGCAACAACAGGGATTCAATTTGCCACTGCTCGGCATCAATCTGTCATCGCGACAATTGCGCGTGCCGAACCTGACTCAGCGTATTCTCGAAATCATCGAGCAGGAACAGATCGAGCCGAGCTTTATCGAGCTCGAACTGACCGAATCGCTGCTGATGGAAAACATGTATCACTTCATCGAGGATTTCAAACCGCTGCAACGCCACGGCGTGAAACTGTCGATCGACGATTTCGGCACCGGTTATTCATCGATGGCGTATCTGAAACGGCTGCCGCTTGATCGCATTAAAATCGATCGCTCGTTCGTGCAGGATTTACCGCATGGCGCGAACGATCGCGAAATTGTTGCGGCAATGATTGCGATGTCGCACAACCTGGGCCTTCGAGTTATCGCCGAGGGTGTGGAAAATGCCGCGCAAGCGGAATTTCTTGCGCGGGCGGGTTGCGATACCGTGCAGGGCTACCACTTCGGCAGACCGATGCCAGCGAGCGACTTCATTGAATTACTGCAACAGAAAAAATCCGCTTCCGATTAATTTTCAGCGGACGCATCGCTGCTAATTAATTACAACTTGATCCGCACAAACACCATCGACGAGATCGGGCTTTCGCCATAAGGCTCGTCCAAGTCGCTCGGCAACCAATACGCGCTGAGCAAACCGCCAACGCCGAGCGTGCTATCGCCGATCTTCGCGAAATCGTAGATATAGCCGAGCGATAATTTGCTCACGGTAAAAGCGCGGCCGTGTAACGGTTCATCTTCTTCGAACAATTCATCGGTGCGCACACGCTCGGCACGGCTGAAAAACGTGTGCGTTTTCGCGAGCGCATAAGTCGACTCCAGCAAATAACCATCGCGCGCCTCGCCATGCTTTTCGTTTTGTCCCCACGCGAATGTCGTTTGCCAATCGGCGTTCTCGTATTTTTGGTGAAACGTTGCGGAAGCCGTCGTGCGATGCACGCTGGTATCGGGATCGAGCTGCTCGGGGCTCTTCAGATAACCGTGGCTGATCTGCATCGACCAGTTCTCGTTCGGATTAAACGAAATGCGCGACGACGCTGAATCGAAATGGCGCGTTTCGATATTCCAGCGATATTGATCGGGCTCGCGGCCGTTGAATACAGAGCCTTCGATTTTCCATTTCTGCCATGAATAACCCAGCGTCGCGACACCGAACGTGATGTGCGTCGAATCGAGCCAATGGTGAGTCAACGGCGCTTCGGGATTTTCCATACCGGAAAAGCGATGCATGAATGCCGATGGACCGAGCGCAGGTTCACCGGGCAAACCGAGATAGCCATACACCGAGCTGCTGTCGCCGACCGGCACGCTATACGTTGCGGCGAGCTCCATAAATGCATCGTGCGGATGCTGACGATCGACCAGATGCGATTCACCATCCGCTGTTTCACCCACCTGTAAAAGCAGCGGATATCCACTTTTCCCAATCAACGGATCGAGCGACATCATGCCGCGCAAACCGAACGTACCGGCGCCCAGCGGTCGCGAGGCCATCAGCATTGCCATGCTCGATGCGAATGCCTTGGTATCGCCCCGCTCGCCACCTTGATCGTCGTAAACAAAATTAACGAATCCGTGCGCCATCAACATCCAGTCGTCGCTCATCCACATTTTGCCCGCCATTGGTGTCGCATCCGGCTGCCAACTGGTGCCGGACCCATCGCGCGTCATGGCGAATGGCCCGAGCGGCGAACCCATCGCCATGGAATTTTCCGAATGCTGCGAAT
>CAMLJR010000138.1 GCA_946480345.1 uncultured Spongiibacteraceae bacterium | reverse complement strand
CGCCGCCGACCTGGTGGGATGGCGAAGTTTTCGATCGCATCCTGCTCGATGCGCCCTGCTCGGGCACGGGTGTCATTCGCCGGCATCCCGACATCAAATGCCTGCGCACGCCGGACGATATCGAACAGCTCGCGCGTATTCAGCTGCAACTGCTGGAAACCTTATGGCCATTGCTCGCAGCGGGCGGTGAATTGCTTTACGCGACTTGCTCGATCCTGCCCGCCGAAAATACGCAGGTGATCGAACGTTTTCTCCGCACCACACCCACCGCAATCGAAGTGCCGATCGACGCCGAATGGGGTATCGCACAACCTGCCGGCCGCCAGCTGCTGCCAAGCATTGGTGGCTGCGATGGCTTCTATTACGCGCGATTACGCAAAACCGCTTAAGCCGTCGACAGAAACCGTCAATTAGTGAGACGCCGTTCTCATCACGCAATTGTTGAGCACGCGCTGCAAGTCGTTTCTCCTTAACTTATACGGCCGGAACGCCGAACGCGGGCGCCGAAACATAACAAACGATCGAAGGACGCACGCAGCGTCGGATTATCCAGCTGATCCGATCATGACCCGCTGCTCGTCACGGATGTAACGATTGCCGATGCCATCATTAAAACCGCAAGTCGAAATTGCTATTTATCTCGCGATCACGATCGTGCTGACCGCCACAGCCACGTTTTTGGGGGTGTTCGACCACACCGCGATCGATAGCGATTGGGCTGCGCCGTTACTCGCATGCTGCCTGCTGTTAATCGTCGGATTGTGCATTTCGTTTTCGCGGCGGACGCGGCTCTATCACACCGAGAATTGGGCGCGGCAGCTGGCTGAGGCGGAAATGCACAAGCTGTCGCTGGTGGTCGAGCAGAATCCGGCCGCAGTGGCGATTCTCGATATCACCGGCGGCATCGAGTACGTCAACCCGAAATTTTGCAGCGCGCTCGACTACAACGAAGCGGAATTGCTCGGCCGCAATTTTCGCGATCTGCTGCACCCCCGCGTTAATGCCGAAGTACCGAACGAGATTCTCAACACCGCTTACGACGGAGCAGTCTGGCAGGGCGAGCTGATCTATCGCCGCAAAAACGGCGCGCCGTTTTACGTGGCCGCGACAGTCAATCCGATCACCGGCAGCGGCGGTCAAACCACGCAGTTGGTGACGTTGCTCGAAGACGTGTCCGATCTGGTCGCGTTCAAGGAGCATTTATTTCAGCAGGCGAATTTCGACAAGTTGACTGGACTGCCAAACCGCGCGCTCGCGCTCGATCGGCTGGCGCAGGCGATCAACAGCGCGGAACGGCATCAGCGCGCACTGACGCTGCTGTTTGTCGATCTCGATCGCTTCAAGATGGTGAATGATTCGCTCGGCCATCATTTCGGGGACGAATTGTTGCGCGAAGCCGCGCAGCGCCTGCTGCATTGCGTGCGCGACGAGGACACGGTCGCGCGGCTTGGCGGCGACGAGTTTCTCGTCCTGCTGGTGAATCAGCGCAGTACCGCGGATTCGACGCTGGCGGCGAGCAAGATTCTCGATGCGATGGCGCAGCCGTTCGAAATCGAAGGGCGCGAGTTCAGCCTCAGCGCGAGCGTAGGACTCACCATGTTCCCCGACGATGCGCTGACTCCCGCCGAATTACTGCGCAATGCCGAAGCGGCGATGCATCTCGCCAAACAGCGCGGCCAGAACAGTTACCATTACTTCACCGCCGAAATGAATCAACGCGCGCTGAAACGGCTGAACATCGAAACGCAACTGCGCCACGCATTGCGGCGCAACGAACTGACGCTCTGTTATCAGCCGTTGATCGAGCTGAGCACCGGCGCGGTGGTCGGCGCGGAAACGCTGGTGCGTTGGCATAGCGATGAACTCGGCACGCTGGCGCCGCAGCACTTCATTCCGATCGCCGAGGAAACCGGGTTGATCGTGCCGATTGGCCAATGGGCGTTGCGCGAAGCCTGTCGGCAGGCGCTGGAATGGCAGCATCCGAACTTTCCGCCGTTGCGAATCGCCGTGAATATTTCATCGCGGCAATTCATCGGCGGCAGCGTGGTGCAAGTGGTCAAGCAGGCGCTGTTGGCAGCCGGTCTGCCGGCGCATTTGCTGGAGCTGGAAATCACCGAAGGGCTTTTGCTCAACAACGATCCGCAGACGCAGCAGATTTTGCAGGAATTGAAACAGCTCGGCGTGCGGCTATCGCTCGATGATTTCGGCACCGGCTTTTCGTCGCTCAGTTATCTGCGCCAATATCAGTTCGATGTATTGAAAATCGATCGCAGTTTTATCAGCGATCTGGAGCGCAAGCCGGAAGCGGCAGGGCTGGTAAAAACGATCATCGCGCTCGCGCACAATCTGGATATGGAAGTGATCGGAGAGGGCGTCGAGACCGCGCTGCAAGCGGACTTCATCCGCAAGCGCAATTGCCATTTTGCCCAGGGTTATTTGTTCTCGAAGCCGTTACCGGCGCTGGAATTCGGACGCTGGCTGCATCTTCAGCGCGAATCGCTGCGCAAAACCTCATAAGCGCCGCTTTCAATTTCTCGTTAGGCAGCCGCGCGCATTTTCTGAATCAATTCGTACGCCGCCTGAATTTCCTGCGTTTTTTCCGTCGCCAGTTTGACCATATCGGGCGGTACGCCCTGCGCGATTAATTTGTCCGGATGATGCTGACTCATTAATCGCCGATACGCTTTTTTGATGTCCGCATCGCTGGTATCGGCCGTCACACCCAGCGCGCGATAGGCATTCGCCAAGACATCGCGCGGCGGCGTTGAACTGGCGTAATCGCGTTGATGAAACTGATGCTGCGCCTGCAACATATCGAGCAAGCGGGCGAACTCTTCGGCACGAAACCCGAGCATCGCCGCAATGCGTTGCAGAATCTCGCGCTCGGCAACATGCAATTCGTTGTCGGCCAATGCGAATGCCAGCAGATATTCGAGCAATACGCTGCGTAATTCGGGCCGAAACAGGTTGTGCTGGAGAAAGCGGGCGATTTGCGGCTCGATGTTGAATTCGGCGCTGGCACCGCGTTTGAACAGGACGATAGCTTCGGCGCGAGCCGAACCGCTGAGCCCAAACTCCGTCATCATGCGCTCGGCACCGGCAATCTCAGCTTCGCTGATGCGGCCATCGGCTTTCGCGACTCTTCCCGCCAGCGTAAACACCGTCGCAAAAAATGGATGCTCGGCCAGCGGCAGCGCTTGCGCGGTGGCACCTCGCCGCAGATTGCGCATGCCCTTATCGAAATACGACCCGACGATGTAGCCAATCAACGCACCGAGCCAACGGCCGGCGAGATAGCCGAGTATCGCGCCGACGATTCTGCCAATCATGATCCGTAGCTCCGCAATCGCATCGAAATGGTTAAGGGTGAAAAATTAGTCGTAGATAGAGGGGACGCCGCGCGGTTGCTTGAAGCGCTTGTATTCCCATTGATACTGCTCGGGCGCAAGGCGCACGACCGCCTCGACGCTGCGGTTCAGGCCCGCCAGCGATTCCGCCAGATCGTCGCTGTAAATCGCCGGATCAGGTGCGCTGAACACGAGTCGAAATCCACCTTCCGGCCGGCGCAACGTTACCGCCATCACTGCGGCGGCATCGGTTTTCTGCAACAGGTTGCTCGCCAGCGTCATGGTCAGCGCGGGGTGGCCAAAGAACGGTGCGGGTTCGACCCCGGTTTTTGGCACTTGATCCGGCAGCACACCGACGATGCCGCCTTTTTTCAGCACTTTAAATACGCTGCGTACGCCGCTGGCATCGGCCGGAACCAGATGGGCGCCGTTGCGGCTGCGGGCATTGCGCACCAGCGCTTCGATTTCCGGGCTTTGCGATGGCAAATACATCGTGGTGATGCCGTAACGTTCAGCGAGATAGATGCCGGCCACCTCCCAATTACCGTGATGCGGCGCCAGCACTATCACGCCGCGCTGCTGTGCCAGCGCTCCACTAATCAGCTCTTCGCCTTCGACCACGACGATCTGCGCCAGGACTTCAGCCGACGCGATCAACCACAGCTTCGGCATTTCAAGCGCGGTCTGGCCGAAATCAACAAGACTTGCGCGAGCCAATTCGTTTTGCGCGGCTTTATCGAGTGCGGGAAAACAGCGCGCGATATTGATCTGCGTGACGATTTTTTCGCGGGTATCAAACCGCCACAGCATCCAACCCAGCAACGCGCCGAGCGCGCGTAGCCAAGACCACGGTAACGCGGCAATCAAACGCATCACGAATAACACGAAGCGAAATTTCAGCGATTGCACCGGTGACGGGTCCTCAAAAAAAGGCGGCCATTGTAGCGGAAAACCTCACACATCCCGCCGACAGACAATCGGCCAAGTGCCGCGCGATGGTTACTTAAGCCGCGCGCCGCCTCTATAATCGCGGCTTTTTCCGCGAACCCCGATTCTCCGACGAATCTCACTTCACAGGACAAGGTCGACGCCGTGAGCGCACCACAGATTGATACATTTCAAGGCCTGATTCTCTCGCTGCAACAATTCTGGGCCGAACAGGGCTGCGTAATTCTGCAACCGCTCGATATGGAAGTCGGCGCCGGTACGTTTCATCCCGCGACATTTTTGCGCGCGCTCGGACCAGAAACCTGGAATGCCGCGTATGTGCAGCCGAGCCGTCGCCCCGCCGATGGCCGCTACGGCGAAAACCCGAATCGGTTGCAGCACTACTACCAATTCCAGGTCGTGATGAAACCGTCGCCGGACAATATTCAGGAGCTGTATCTCGAATCGCTGCGCCGGCTCGGCTTCGATCCGCTCGTCAACGACATTCGCTTCGTCGAAGACAACTGGGAATCACCGACGCTGGGCGCGTGGGGGCTCGGCTGGGAAGTGTGGCTGAACGGCATGGAAGTCACGCAATTCACGTATTTTCAGCAGGTCGGCGGCATCGAGTGTTACCCCGTCACCGGCGAAATCACCTACGGCCTCGAACGTCTCGCGATGTATCTGCAAGGCGTCGACACGGTGTACGACCTGGTGTGGGCGAAAGGCCCGCAAGGCGACGTGACTTATGGCGATGTGTTCCATCAGAACGAAGTCGAAATGTCGCGCTACAACTTCGAAGAAGCAAATGTCGCGAAACTGTTCGAGTTGTTTGATCACTACGAAAGCGAAAGTCAGAAATTGATCGAAAAAAATCTGCCGCTACCGGCGTATGAAATGGTGATGAAGGCATCGCATTCGTTCAATTTGCTCGACGCGCGCAAAGCGATTTCGGTGACCGAACGTCAGCGCTTTATTTTGCGCGTGCGCGGTCTCGCGCGCGCCGTCGCACAGGCGTATTTCGATTCCCGCCGCGCGCTCGGCTTTCCGCTTGCACCGGAAAATCTGCGTAACGAAGTGCTCGCGAATTTATTGGCCAATGAAAATAAAGCAGGGAGTGCAGCGGTATGACGCAGGCGTTTCTGGTTGAACTCGGCACCGAAGAGCTGCCGCCGAAAGCGCTGAAAACCCTCGCGCAAAGTTTTGAAAGCGGTGTGACTGCGGGATTAACCGCGGCGAACATTGCGTTCGGCAAAATTCATGGCTTCGCCGCACCGCGCCGGCTCGCGCTATTGATCGAAGACATGGGCGAACAACAGCCGGACCAGGCGATCGAAAAACTCGGCCCCAATGTCGCCGGTGCGTTCGATGCCGAAGGCAAGCCGAGCAAGGCGGCGGAAGGTTTCGCCCGCTCGTGCGGCGTCGAGTTTGCGCAATTGCAAAAAACCCAGACCGACAAAGGAGAGCGTCTGGTTTATCGCAGCACGCAAGCCGGCAAATTAACCATCGAATTATTGCCGTCGATTGTCACGACCGCGCTCGATCAACTGCCAATTCCAAAACGCATGCGCTGGGGCGCGCGCCGCGACGAATTCGTGCGGCCGGTGCAATGGCTGGTGATGTTGTTCGGCAAACAAATTGTCGATTGCGAAATTCTCGGCATCAAAGCCGGACGCGAAACACGCGGCCATCGTTTTCATTGCAACCAATCCATCGCACTGAACAGCCCGACCGATTATCAATTGACGCTGGAAAACAAAGCCTACGTGATCGCAGATTTCAACGAGCGTCGCGGTCATGTGCGCGCGCAAATTGAAGTCGAAGCAAAAAAACTGAACGGCACGGCGGTGATCGACGAGGACTTACTCGACGAGGTCACCGCGCTGGTCGAGTGGCCAGTCGCGCTGAGCGGCAGTTTCGAATCGCGCTTTCTCGATGTGCCGCAGGAAGCGCTGATTTCGTCGATGAAAAATCATCAGAAATATTTCCACGTCGTCGATGCGAATGGAAAACTGCTGCCGCATTTCATCACGGTCGCGAATATTGAAAGCAAAGACCCGCGCAAAATTATCGACGGTAACGAACGCGTGATTCGGCCGCGCTTGAGCGACGCCGCGTTTTTCTATCAGACCGATTTAAAAATGCCACTCGCCCAACGCCGCGAACAATTGAAGACCGTCGTGTTTCAGGAAAAGCTCGGCAGCGTGTTCGATAAAACCACGCGCATCGGTGCGCTGGCGAAATTCATTGCGCAGCAAATCGGCGGCAATGGTGAGCGGGCGCAGCGCGCCGGCGAATTGAGCAAGGCAGACCTCGTCAGCAATATGGTCGGCGAATTCGACGAAATGCAGGGTATCGCCGGCGGCTATTACGCGTGTCACGATGGTGAAGCCGATGAAGTTGCGATGGCGTTGGGCGAGCAATATCAACCGCGCTTCGCCGGCGATGAATTGCCAAGCACGTTAACCGGCATCAGCCTCGCGCTCGCCGACCGACTCGATACGCTGGTCGGTATTTTTGGCATCGGCCAGCCGCCGACAGGTTCGAAGGACCCGTTCGCGCTCCGCCGTGCTGCACTCGGTGCATTGCGCATGATTGTCGAAAAAGGTTTCGATCTCGATTTGCGCGAATGCCTTAAGCAAGCACAGGCGCAGTACGGGCAGTTCTCCGCGAAAGCGGAATTAGTCGATACAGTGCTCGATTACATGCTCGAACGTTTCCGCGCATGGTTTGAAGACGAAAATATCCCAGCCGAAGTATTTCTCGCGGTAAGCGCGAAAAAACTGAGCAAGCCGCTCGATATCAATCAACGCGTGCAGGCGGTTTATCGTTTTTCGCAATTGCCGGAAGCGCAGGCCCTCGCCAGCGCCAACAAGCGCGTATCGAATATTCTGGCGAAAAGCGGCAGTGCGGAATTACCCTCGCTGCAAACAACATTGCTGGCTGAAGCAGCCGAAAAAGAATTGGCAACACAACTCTCGGCATTACAAAACACAGTGCAGCCGCTATTCGCCGCGCGCAAATATCGCGAGGGTCTTGAACAACTCGCGAGTTTACGTAATGCCGTCGATGCATTTTTCGATAACGTGATGGTAATGGCTGACGACGAAGCGGTGCGCAACAATCGGCTCGCGCTGTTGTCGCAATTGCGCAATTTGTTTTTGGAAGTCGCGGATATTTCATTGTTAGCACCGGCAACAAAATAACTGGCGCCGAACTTGGTAGCAGCGGTGGGAGAGCATCGCTGCCGCACCGCACACTGAGTCCAAAGTATGCTCGTAATCCTCGACCGCGACGGCGTCATCAACGAAGACTCCGACGCGTTTATCAAAT
>CAMLJR010000137.1 GCA_946480345.1 uncultured Spongiibacteraceae bacterium | reverse complement strand
AAACGCGATCAGTGATAATGCCGCGCCATTAGTTTTTGAAATTCGTGGCACGCGCGTGGGTGCCATAGGCGCCGAACCAGCTTCAGTAGTGCACCAAAGTTCCGAGCCACCAACTAGAAACAAGTCACGAATGGCCAAACGCAAACTGACCCATCAACAGGCAACGCGCATTCGCACTTCGCAACGCGCGCGCGCGGCTCGCGTCGATGAAAATAACGCGACGCCAGCGGACGATGAACTCGGCCCAGAGCAGCCCGGCCTGATCATTGCGCACTTTGGCCGTCAGGTGGATGTGGAAATTCTCAGCGGCGAGCGCACTGGCGAAATCCAGCGCTGTCATCTGCGCACCAATATCGAAGCACTCGTCACCGGTGATCGCGTCGTCTGGCGCGAAGGCAGCAACGGCATTGGCGTTATCGTCGCGAACTTGCCGCGCCGTTCGCTGTTGTCGCGCCCCGATGTGCATTTGCTGCAACCGAAACCGGTCGCCGCGAATGTCGATCGCATCGTCGTCGTGATCGCGCCCGAGCCGCAGCCGTTCGCGAATTTAATCGATCGCTATCTGGTCGCCGCCGATGCCACGGGTATTACGCCGCTATTGCTGCTGAACAAAAGCGATTTACTCGAGCCGATTCGCCATGCCGATATCGACCCTCTGCTCGAACGCTATCGGCGCATCGGCTACACCGTGCTGCGCGCATCGACCGTCGACGCGCACGGTCTCGATCCGCTGCGCGATCAATTGCGCGATCGCACCAGCGTGTTCGTCGGGCAATCGGGTGTCGGCAAATCGTCGCTGATTCGCGCGTTGATTCCCGGCGTCGACATTCGCATCGGCGATTTATCGGCGGTCGAAAACAAAGGCCGCCATACCACGACGACCGCAAAACTATTCCATCTGCCGGGTGGCGGCGACCTGATCGACTCGCCCGGTATTCGCGAATTCGGGCTCGACCATCTCGACCGCGCGCAGATCGAACAAGGCTTCGTCGAATTCCAGGAATGGCTCGGCCGCTGCAAATTTCGCGATTGCCGGCATGATCGCGAGCCGGGTTGTGCGCTGCGCGAAGCGCTCGCGCAAGGCCGGATCGACCCCGAGCGCATGCGCAGCTTTTTGACGATCGTCAATCAAGGCGAGTGAATCGCGTCTATATTCAAGCCATAAAAATTTTCGTGGAAATTCCTTCGCGCCATGGCCGCACCTGAATTTCAGCCCCGCTCGCTGGCCGATTGGCTAACGCATCTCGAACCGATGCAGCTGCCGATCGACCCGGCGGTGCGCGCGGAATTTCTCGAACAGCTGCAAAAAGGCGCGAGTGCATCGGCGCTGTCGTTGCTGTTATTGCGCGATCCCGCGTTGGTACTGCTGCTGTTTCGCGAAGCGAACCGGGCGCTCGCTCGCTACGATCGCGAAGCGCATACGCTCGAACACGCGATCAGCCTGCTCGGTGCCGGTCGTATGCAAACGCTGGCCGAACAGGCGCCGGTGCTCGATCCGAATCATCCATTCATCGACGGCTATCGCGGCGCTTTAATGCGCAGCCGCCACGCCGCATCGCAGGCGCGGCTGTGGGCCGAAGGCACGGGTCTGTGGCCCGCCGAAGAAGTGTTCTGGTCAACGTTATTGGCGGCGGCGCCGCTATGGCCGCTCTACCTCGAAGCGGGTCCGGCGTTACAACAAATCGAGCAACTGCGCGCCGAACACGGTGCGGTCAGCACCGCCAGCGTCGTCAAATTATTGGGCTGCGATTACCGGGCGCTCGGCGCCGAACTCGCGCAACGCTGGCTGCTGCCCGGTATGGCGAGCGCCAGCTGGCGTGCCAAAGAGGCCGGCTCGCTGCGGCAGTGGATCGGGCTCGAACGCGCCGCGCGCCTCGACGAACCGCCGCTGATCAACGGCCGCCCACTGGCAGAGCTGTGTCATCACCCCGCGTTGATCGTAGCGGTGGCGAACGCAATCGCCGAAGAAGCAGACTGGGATTGGTACTCCGAACGCGCCCTGCGGTTGTTCAAAACCGCTGCGAGCGCATGCCGTCGACCGCTCGCCGTGCTATTGAGTTCGAGCCATCGCAACTCTGCGGCGCTCAGCCGCGAATACGCGGATACCGGCCTGCTGACACCCGGCGCGCGGCTGCTGGGTCATTGGCGGCAGGCGCGGGTATGGCGCGAGGATGAACCGGCGCAGACAGCGGCCTCCTCAGCTTCCGCAAAATCTACGACTAACCAGCCCTCGTCGTCAGAGCCGAATCGCGTTCTCACCGAGGCGGCTCGCAAGCTGCGCACCCCCACCGAAATCGGCGGTGTCCGCGAAGTACTGGAGCTGGTGGTGAACACGCTGCACGACGGCGCCGGCTGCAAACGTGTCGCCGCGTTGTTCGTCAAACCGACCACACGCGATCTGCAAACGGTGATCAGCGCTGGTGCCGATAAAACGCCGGCACTACGCCAATTGCGACTGCCTACGCAAAACAATCAGCTGTTAACGCAGCTGCTCGCAAAGCCGATATGCCTCCTGCTCGACGCCGACAATCGCGCCAAATATTGGCCGCATCTGCCGGAAGATTTCCGCCGCGCGGTCGGCTGCGAAAATTTCGTGCTGATGGCGTTATTTGCAAAGGATCGACCGGTCGCGCTGCTGTATGCCGATAACGCACCCGGCGCACTCGTGAACGGGGAGCGCCAGCACACGTTGTTCAAGCAGATCTGCCAGCTGGCTTCCCAATGTTTGAGCCAGTTAGCACCTAGCTAATAGCGCACTGTTCACGTTGGTTGCGCCCGACCTCCCCGCATTTTTCTTGGCATTCCCCTCATCGACGTTACAATTCGGCTCCTCTCGCTGGAGCCGTATCGCATGAATTTCCTGTTCATCCTGTCGCAATACCTGATCCCACAGCATCTGCTGTCGCGCCTCGTCGCGAAGCTGGCCGATAGCGAAATGCCGCTGATCAAGAACACGTTTATCGAATGGTTCGTGCGCCGCTATAACGTCGATATGAGCGAAGCCGCCGAGCCGGAGCCGCGCAATTACCCAAGCTTCAACGCCTTCTTCACGCGCCCGCTGCGGGCCGGTGCTCGCACTGTCGATATGTCGCCGCACACCATTGCCTGCCCCGCCGATGGCGCTGTGAGCCAGGCTGGATCGATCGAAAATGGTCGACTGTTTCAGGCGAAGGGCCAATGGTTTTCCGCCCAGGAACTGCTTGGCGGCGATGCGACGCTGGCGGCCGAATTTGCCGAAGGCACGTTCGCCACCGTGTATCTCGCCCCGCGCGACTATCACCGCGTGCACATGCCGGTGACCGGCACATTGCGGCAGATGATTTATGTGCCGGGCGATCTGTTTTCGGTGAATCAAACCACCGCCGAAAACGTGCCGCGATTGTTCGCCCGCAACGAACGCCTGGTCTGCATTTTCGATACTCCGTGCGGCCCGATGGCGCAGGTGCTGGTTGGCGCGATGATCGTCGCCGGTATCGAAACCGTGTGGTCCGGCCAGGTAGCACCGCTGCGGCGCACGGTCATCACGCAACACTACGACCGCGCTCCCGGCACCGTTCAGCTCGATAAAGGCGCGGAAATGGGCCGCTTCAAGCTCGGCTCGACCGTGATCATGCTGTTCGCGAAGGATGCGATCCGTTGGAGCGAAACGCTGGTCGCCGGCAGCGGCCCGCTGCGTATGGGCCAGCCGATCGGGGTTTTAACGGCGGGCGATCTGACCTCTTCGTAAGCGCGCCAACGGGTGAGTTTTTTCGAAATGGCACAAATCGAGCCAGCTCTGAACCAATAACCGGCGTATTAAGTCAGAGCTGCTAGACTCGCCTAACGGGATTTGGGTTCGTGCGGCACCGTAACCAAGAGCTATGTCGTTGAACCAAGGACGATTTATCGCTTTGCTCTTGGCATCAAGCCGCTGCTAACCGCATCGGATGCGCGGCCCGATCAATTCTGCCCCATTCATCCAGTTGCTGAGTCGCCGATGACGAGAGCTGTCACCGCTAAATTCCATCTGCCGCCACAGGACCTCGCTGCGCCCGCGTTGTTTCCTGCTGATCGGGCGGGATTTGCGCGATGGCTGGAGGCATTACCGCAAGCGAATCTCGGCCAGACGGCAAAAGCACTGTATGGCGCCGTGCTCGAATTGAATCGCCTGCAGATACCGCCGGCGCAACGGTTGCAAATGCTGGAAATATTGCGGCCTACGCTGCATGCAACCAGTTCGAGCCTGCGTCGCCATTACCTTAATCAACCGATCCAGTTACCCGATCAGCCGCAGCAGGTCGCGCGGCTGTCGCATGTGCTGCACGAACAGCTTGCCACCGGCTATGTGCTGGTCGCGGTGCATACGCGTACGCTGGATAAGCAGAGCGGCTTTAGCCAGCCGCAGCCAGCGATGGCGACCGGCATTCACCGGAGCATCGTCGAGCACAGCCAAAATCTTCTGCGCGACTATCAGCTTTACCGCAACCCCTATCCCGGCTGCTGGGCAACCCTCCATCAGCTGATGCTGTTCGCGCAGGAAATCGGCGCCGAACAAGTGGCGATTGCCGACGGACTCTATGGCGACAGCAGTGTCGAGGCGGCTTATAAACGAGCACTGTTGCTCGGCAGCTGCCGCCCCAATCAGCTGCGGCAAGACAACCTCGCGAAAGTTTTTCAGCAGTCGTTGGAATGGACCGAATTGGTCGCCGTAGTACCGGCGGATCGCAGTGGCATCGTCATTAATCCGCTGCTCGACGAAGGGCCGGTCTATCGCGAATTTACCCGCATCGAGCCGCATTCGTTCGGGCTCGATACCGCAGCGCTGGCGCAACAGCTGCGTTTGCAGGCGGAAGAACCCGAACCCACCATCGTCGGCGACCAGCAACTGAGCCGAGAACTCGCGCTGCATCTTGCGCAGAGCTGGAGCTCATTCGGCACGCGCGAATTTTTACGCATGGAAGTCAATGAGTCGGTCGATATCGCTGCCGGCCTCACCGCGACGCATCACTTTCTCAGCGGCGAAATGGATTTCACGCAGCTGCTCAGCGACGACGGTTTCTCGCGTCTCGGCATGCAGGATGAGAATCCGTTTTTGCGCGACAAAGCGCGAAGCGCGGAAAATCGTTCGCCGAAAGATGTGTGGGCCAGCCCGTACGAACCGCATGCGGGCGTAAAAAATCTATCGCTCGAAATTCTCGATGACGAGATACGCCAGTATTCGCGTATCGCCAAGCAGCCCATCGAAACCCCGGCGAAAAAAGAGCGCGAAAAATTTCGTACGCAAACCGTCGATCGAATCAACGTCAGCCCCGGCGGTTTATGTATCAAATGGCCGCCGCAAAGTCCCTTGCAGATTCGTACCGGGGAAATCGCCGGCGTTCGCGAAAATGCACAAAAAAACTGGTCGATCGCGATCATCCGCTGGATTCAGTTAATCGATTCCGGCCCGCGCCTCGGTCTGCAGCTTTTGAGTCCGACCGCTGCCGCCTATGGCGCTCGCCCGATCAATAAAACAGGCGCGCCCGGTGAATATTTGCGGGCGCTGGTATTACCGGAAGTGAAACAAATCGGTCAGCCGACTACGCTGATTGTGCCGCGCCTGCCATTTCGCACCGGACAAAAGGTGTCGCTATGTCATCGCGGCAAGGAAACGCAGATCCAGCTAACGCGCAAAATCATGAGTACCGACGCGTTCAGCCAATTCGAATTCCGCCGGCTCGGAGCCGGTAATAAAACGCAGAGCGAACCGACGGGCAATACGCCAGCACCGTCCGGAACCTTCGACAATCTCTGGGATAATTTGTAATCGGGCAGATTAATCGGGCTTTTCATGGCACGCAAAAACACCATTCGTTTACTTCTGATCAATGCTTCCGACAACGATAGCGAGTTGATGGTCAGCTTATTTCGCAGCGCCGGCCGGGTGGCGCGCGCGCAGCGAGTCGACTCCGCCGACGAGCTGAAAGAAGCGCTGCAATTATCGTGGGATCTGCTGATCGCCGACGATAATCACCCCGAGTTGAAAGTCGAAGCCTGCCTTGCGCACCTGCAAAAGGCGCGCGTGGATTTCCCGATCATCGTGTTGCGCGATACCGCTGAAGTAAACCCGCTATTTGCAGCGGGTGTCGCCGATGTGATTTCGCCGTCCGACGAGCAGCGGCTTATCTGCGCGTCGCTGCGCGAACTCGAAAACACCGAACTGCGCCGCAGCGTGCAGAAATTGAAGCTGCAAGTGCAGGAAGCCGAAGAGCGCAATGCATTGCTGCTCGGCGAAGCCGATCACGCGATCGGCTACGTAACCGACGGCATGGTTATCGGCGCGAACTCGCTGTTTGCGGAACGCTTTGGTTACGCATCTCCCGACGATATCGACTGCGCACCCATCGTCGATCTGATTACCGCCAGCGATCAGGAAGGGTTTAAAACCGCGCTTAAAAACGGCGTCGAAACCGAATTTTCCTGCACCGGCACGCATACCGATGGCAGCACGTTTAATGCCTCGGTGCGTTTGTTGAATTCGAATTTCGACGGCGATCCCTGCACACAATTAATCATCGGCGCCGAAACTGCCGCCGTGGCAAATACGGCACAGCCCACGGCCGATACCGGCACCTCGTCGCGTGCGTATTTATGCGAACAGATGCAGCAGCGACGCGGCAATTGGCTGCTGCTGGTCGCGCTCGAAAAATTCGGCGAGCTGCGCAACGAACTCGGCTTCACCACATCGCTGACACTGGCGAACGATGCCGCGCATTTTCTGCAGAATAATCCGATCGCCGCTGCGTGCGTCGCGCGTGTCGCCGACGAAATATTCGCGCTGTTGATCGATGCGAATAATTCCGACCGCGCGCAACAACTCGCGCAGCAGCTGTATCAAAGCGCCGCCGCGCATCCGTTCAATCATGCGCTGCGTTTTGCAATCGGCATCGCCCCCGTGGATAGCGACGATATCGACGCGACACTCGATCACGCCTTCGAATCGGCGGCGGAAGCGCAGGCGATAACCAGCGGCGACCATATCCATCTGCATCGCGAAGCGATGGCAAAACGCACGCAGGCACGCGCGACTTCACCCGAACATGCACTCGACGATGCACTCGAAGAAGAACGTTTTGCGCTGCTGTTTCAACCGGTCATCAGCCTGCGCGGCGCAACCGGCGAGCATTACGAAACGCTGCTGCGCATGCGCGACGCGAGCGATGCGCTCGAATTGCCGGACAACTTCGTTACCAGCCTTGGAGTCAGCGCCGCGAATGCGAAGCTCGATCGCTGGATTCTGATCGAAGCCACCAAACAATTGGCGGCGAATCGCGCGCGCGGCAACGACACGCGCCTCGTCATCAATCTGACCGCGAATGCACTGCTGGATGAAACATTGCCGACGTGGCTGGGCATCGCGCTGAAAGCCGCCGGCTTGCCGGCCACCACCATCACGCTGCAATTGCGCGAAAGCGATGTGATCAACGACCTGAAAACCGCGAAAACATTTGGCGATGCCGTGCATAAACTCGGCTGCCGTTTTTCGATCGGCGGATTTGGTCGCGGCTCCGATCCGGAAAAAATATTGAAGCACGTACAAGCCGATATCGTACAAATCGACAGCAGCTTTACGCGCACGCTGCAAACCAGCGGCGATGCAACCGCGCTGAAAACATTGGTGGCAAGCATCGGCGCCAATCAGGTGAAAACGATTGTGCCGTTTGTCGAAAATGCGTCGGTGCTGGCAACGCTATGGCAGGTGGGTGCGGACTTTATTCAGGGCCATTATCTGCAAGCCCCTAGCCGCGAAATGAATTACGAATTTAC
>CAMLJR010000136.1 GCA_946480345.1 uncultured Spongiibacteraceae bacterium | reverse complement strand
GAATTTTCCGAATGCTGCGAATGCTGCGAATGCTGCGAATGCTGCGAATGCTGCGAATGCTGCGAATGATCTTGGGCGTGCACCGATAGCGATGAGCAAGCGGCGCCCGCGATTAAAAAGCGAAATAGGTTATGCATGAATGGAATCTCCAATGCGCAATTAATATTGCACAAGACAAATTAAGCACTACCACGAGTGGGGTGTTTTTGGCGGAGATCAAACGACGATGGGCGGACGCCATAAAGGCGGATGAATTATTGCGACGAACCGATTTTCATTCGACATAAATTTGCGATTGGAAAATTGAACAGGCGCTACAAACACAAAAGGAATTGCCGCCTGATAGAGCGCACTGCAATGACAATCTGCTCCGGCAAGACATTCCGAGGTCGCTTGAGTGTCGCTTACGTGCTGGTCTGCCGAGGACGCGTGAATAGCGTTATCCGGCAAATGATACGAATCATCACCGCAGTGCGCCGGCGCATCGACGCTATTCGTCATTGCACAATCGGACACGAGCGCAGCCGCCCAGCTCTGCAGCGGCAGCATGAGTGTGGCGATGACAAATACGATGCGTCGAATCAGTAGTGACATGAAACGAATCCGTTAGTGGTGGCGCGAGTGTAGTAGCGGTTGCTGCGCTGGCGCAACCTGCGTGCAGCACACAGGTTTTAAAAAAACGAACTACAAATCCACCAGCGGATTAATGCCATTTGCCCACGGCGGCTGAAAATGCGCATCGACAAATTCCGGCGTGATTTCTGCCAGCGTTGCCGGCTCGAATTTCGGTTGATTGTCTTTATCGATCAATAACGCGCGCACGCCCTCGCGAAAATTATTGAAGCGCGCGCAATGGATCGACATGACCAGCTCCATCTGAAACGCTTCGCGCAGCGACAAATGTTTGCCGCGGCGAAATTGCTGATCGATCAAATGAATCGTTGCGGGACAGCCCTTTGCCAGTGTTTGTACGGCGCGCGACAACCACGCATCTTCGCCCTGCCACGCCAGAATCCGTTTGACGACGGTATCGATATCATCGCCATCGCACAATTGTTGAATGACATCGTAATGTGCTCGTACCTGATCGGCCGGCAGCAGCGCTTTCGATGATTTTTCGAATTCGCGCAATACGTCACTGACCTGACCGGAGTGTTTTTGCGATTGCGGCGACCATTGCACTTGGGCGAGCGCCGCAAGCACATCGTTATAATTTTCATGCGCGATGAAACGATCGGCTAAACCCACAAATAACGCATCGGACGCATTGATCGATGCACCGGTCAGCGCGAGGAATAAACCGGTTTTGCCGGGCGTGCGATTTAAAAACCATGTACCGCCGACATCGGGATAAAGACCGATGGTAATTTCCGGCATCGCGATGCGCGTCGATGGCGTGACTACGCGATGGCTCGCACCGCTCATTAATCCCATGCCGCCGCCCATCACGATACCGTTACCCCAGGCGATCAGCGGTTTTTTATACATGTGGATTTGATAATCGAGCCGATATTCCGTTTCGAAAAACTGCTCGGCGAGTTCGGTGGTTTCCGACTTCGTCAATTGCACCACATCGCCGCCGGCGCAAAACGCTTTGTCGCCTTTGCCGCGCAATATAACGGCAACAATTTTTTCATCGCCCTCCCATTGCGCCAGTTGCGGGCGCAACAGATCGACCATCGGCGGCGACAGCGCATTCAATGTTTTTTCAGAGTTCAATGTCGCAACGGCAATTTTTTTGCCGTTACCTGAGGAAATGGTTTCAAACAGGACTACAGCTTCGCTCATGGCCTTTTCTCAAGGTATTTGGCACGAGCCACGAAGAGCCGGTGTGCCGCTTCTTTTGGGGACCGTCAGCGACACGGATGTCGCTGACGAGCTACAGGGAGGTACTTGCCGCGTGTCCCCAAAAGAAGTGGCACATCGGCTCGGGCGTAATGCATTCGCTTATTACGCCGCGGAAAATCGTCAGCGATTTCTCCATTGCGGCTTACGCTTCTCAACGAACGCCGCAACACCTTCTTTCTGATCTTCGGTATCCCATAACTTCACGAACATTTCTCGCTCCAGCGAATAATTCGTTCCGATCGGGTGTTCACGTGCGGTCATGATTAATTGTTTGCAATAGCGCACCGAGGTCGGGCTTTGTTTTGCGACTTTGTCGGCGAGCTCCAACGCTTTATTCAATGCTTCGCCAGTCGGCACCAACTCTTGAATCAAACCGATTTGTAATGCCTGTTCGGCCTTGATGCGCTCGCCGAGCAGAATCATTCGCTTCGCCCACGCCTCGCCGACCAGCCACGGCAGTTGCTGCGTACCGAGACCGCACGGCAATAAACCTACCGATGCTTCAGGCAATGCCATTTGCGCCTGCGTTTCGGCAACGCGCAAATCGCACGACAACGCAACCTCCAAGCCACCGCCCATCGCGTAACCGGTAATCGCCGCGATCGATACCCCGCGATAATTCGACAATGTCGAGAATGCATCGCCGAATGCGCTCGAAAATTCGAACGCCTGACCTTTATCGTCGTGATTGAATCGATTCAGATCGGCACCGGCGCTGAAAAATTTTTCCGAATTACTCGCAATGATCAACGCGTAATTATTCGCGTCGTCGTTGAGTTCGAGAACGATAGTTTTCAATTCCTGCAAACTTTCCGGCGTCCATGTATTGGCCGGTGGATTGTTCATCGTGATGATCGCGGTATGGCCGCGCTTTTCCACGATCAGTAATTCTTCTGCGATCAACTGTTTTTCCTCGCTCATCGAATAATCTCCATTGCCCTGCGCTGGCGCGGTAGCGCACAGCGAGCAGCCCACTTCGCACGAGAATAAATTTGTGGGTACCCGGCGTCTTAAGGGTCGCTTAATAAAGCATTCCTACACTGGCCTCAACCGTTCGATACCGATGTTAACAGTCCATGACACCGTCATCCGCCATACCAACCTCCAGCCTGACGTTCATTCAGCGCCTGCAACGGCCCGCGAAGATCGAGCGCGCGATGCCGCAATTGCAGTGTTACACGCCGCAGACGCCACACCGCGAGACGGTGGAAAGTTATATCGCCAACACATTTCGGCACGAATACGACGCGCGCATCGATCATTTTCTACCGGTGCTGCTGACGCTGGAAACGAATGGCGTTATCGATGCAGCGCTCGGTATCCGCTGCGCCGAGCGCGGTGCGTTGTTCGTCGAGCACTATCTCGATCAATCGCTCGAAGTGGAGCTGGCGCGACGCGGTTTTGCGCACAACGCAGTGATTGAAATCGGCAATCTGGTGGCAACGCGCAAGGGCAGCAGCCAGTTGTTATTCATGCTGCTCGCCGAACTGTTACATCTTCTGCAACGCGATACCGGCGTATTTACGGCAACGCCGCAGGTGATGCAGTTGCTCGGGAAACTCGGCTGCGAACTGACGACGCTGTGCGTCGCCGATGGTCGACGGCTTGGCGCACAACTGCCGCAGTGGGGTAGTTATTACGCCTCCGTGCCCCAGGTGATAGCCGCGGATGTGGCGACGACGAACGCGAACCTGAAGGCACAGCCGGTACTGGCGCGTACTTTCGAGCAATTTAAACCACAGCTGCTGCGGATAGCGGCGCTGCTGCGCAGCGATCGCTCCACCCCCCTGACGGCAGCCGGTTGATGCACGAACTATTCGATCGTCTGCGCGAGCACGCCGCGCACCAACCCGACCGTCCGGCCATTGTCGATGGGCATGGCACGCTGACTTATGCCGGACTGCTCGCGCACGTCGAGTACCTGGCTGACCAATTGCGCGCCCGCGATTGCCGGATGCTGGCGTTATTGGCGGATAACTCCCGTCATTGGATCGCGTTGGATCTGGCTTGCCTGGCAGCGAATGTCCCCTGCATTCCGCTGCCGGGCTTTTTTTCCGATGCGCAATTGCGCCATGTGCTGGCGGCAAGCGGCGCGGACCTGATAATCGGCGACGATGCAGCACGTATCGAACGGCTGCTGCCACGAGCCACCGGCGTCGATCCGATAGCGGGATTGCGGTGCTGGAAAATGGCGGGAACGGCTCGAGAATCATTGCCGAACGGCACCGCGAAAATCACCTTTACGTCGGGATCGAGCGGAACACCGAAGGGCGTGTGCCTGGATGCCGGCAGCCAATACGCGGTCGCATCGAGCTTGCTGGCGGTAACGGCTGACATCGCGGTCGAGCGCCATTTCAGTGTGTTGCCCTACGCGACGCTGCTCGAAAATATCGCCGGCATTTATCTGCCGCTGCTGCGCGGTGCGACCGTGGTGGCGCTGCCTTCCCATCGGATCGGATTTAACGGCGCGCGGCTCGATCGGCCGGAGCAATTTCTCGATGCGCTCGCCGCGCAGCAGCCGCACAGCCTGATCGTGCTGCCTCAGTTTTTGCAGCTTTTCCTGAGCGCGCTACAGGCCGGCTGGCGAGCGCCCACTTCGCTGCAATTCATTGCCGTAGGCGGCAGCAAGGTACCAACGCCATGGCTCGAACAATGCCGGACACTCGGCCTGGCGGTGTACGAAGGTTACGGACTATCCGAATGCGGTTCGGTGGTGGCGCTAAACACGCCCGGCCATGATCGGCCCGGCACTGCCGGGCGTGTCCTTCCACATTGCCGGGTGACGATCGAAACGGGCGAGATCATCGTGCGCGGCACAGGCTTTCTGGGCTACCTCGGCGAACCCGCGCGGCCCACCGACGCGCCGGTGCATACCGGCGACCTCGGCCATCTCGATGACGATGGTTATCTCTCGATCGACGGTCGAGCCAAGAATCTGCTGATTTCCTCGTACGGCCGCAATATCGCACCCGAATGGCCCGAGACTGCACTGCTCGCCAGCGGCCTGTTCCGTCACTGCGTGGTACTGGGCGATGCACGCCCCTATTGCGTAGCGCTCCTTGAACCGATGCAGCCGCTGCTCGGCTATGTCATTGCCGGTGCCGTCGCCGCCGCCAATCGTGATTTGCCGGAGTACGCGCAGATTCGGCAATGGCATTGTCTGGCGCAGCCATTGGCCGCCATGCCCGAATTACTGACCGCAAACGGCCGGCCGCGCCGCGCCGCCATTGCTGCTTATTTTCACGACACGATCGAGGCGTTGTACCGCCATCTCGGAGAAGCCGATGAGCTTTTATCACTCGCTACTTGAACAGACCGCTGCGGAACGCGCGGCGCTGAATGCCGCGCCGCTGATCGCACGCGCGTTGGGCGGTAACGTCACGCTGCCCGAATATGTCGGATTTCTCGGCCAGGCCTATCACCACGTCAAGCAGACGGTGCCGCTGTTAATGGCGGTCGGGGCGCGGCTGCCGGAAGAAAAAGAGTGGCTGCGGGCGGCGGTGGCCGAATATATCGAAGAGGAGTACGGCCACCAGGAATGGATTCTGAGCGACATCGCCGCGTGCGGTTACGACAAGGAAGCGGCGCGCCGGCAACCACCGCATCCCGCTACCGAGCTGATGGTCGCGTATGCCTACGACATGGTGCAGCGCGTCGCGCCAATCGGCTTTTTCGGCATGGTGCACGTACTCGAAGGCACCAGCATCGCCCTCGCCGATCGCGCCGCGCAGATAGTCGGCAGCACGCTCGGCCTGCCCGACAACGCGTTTTCTTACCTGCGCTCGCACGGTGCGCTCGACGTCGGCCACGTTGCGTTCTTCCAGCAATTGATGGATCGCATCGACGAACCTGCGGAACAGCACGCGATCGTGCATGCGGCAAACATGTTTTACCGGTTGTATCGCGGCGTCTTCGATTCGGTCGTGACGCTGCCATGCACAATTCCTCGAAGCGCCGCGCCAACAGCAGCGGGGCAGCGGGGATGAAAGTGGCAGCCAAGACATTCTTACTGACCGGCGCGACGGGTGGTATCGGTGCGGCCATCGCCGGCCGACTCGCGGCAGAGGGCGCGCGGCTGGTATTGCAAGGGCGCAACGAACAGCGGCTCGACGATCTGCTGCAAGCGCTCGGCCCGGATCATTCCTATGTCGCCGGCGACCTGAGCGATGCGATGACGCGGCGGGCATTGCTCGAACATTGCCGCGGGCTGCCGCAAGGTCTGGACGGCCTGATCAACAATGCCGGCACTTCGATGTTCGCGCCGCTCGAAGCCACCGGTATCGGCGAGCTACAGACGCAACTGACGACAAATCTGCTGGTTCCGATGGCGGTGACGCGCGATCTGCTGCCGCTGCTGAGGCGACGCGAGCGTGCGGCGATCGTCAACGTCGGTTCGACTTTCGGCAGCATCGGCTATCCCGGTTTCAGCGCTTACTGCGCCAGTAAATTCGGCCTGCGCGGCTTCACCGAGGCACTGCGCCGCGAGCTGGCCGACACAAGCGTCGCTGTGCAGTATCTGGCGCCGCGCGCTACCGCCACCGATCTCAATGGGACGGCGGTTGATGCGATGAATAGTGCGCTGGGAAACGCCGTCGACGACCCAGCCGTGGTCGCCGACGCGCTCATTGCGCTCCTGCACTCGGGTCGTGACGGTTTGTACATCGGCTGGCCCGAAAAGCTCTTCGCGAGACTGAACCAGATTACGCCGGGCATCGTCGATGGTGCGCTGCGTAAACAACTCGGCGTGATTCGTTCGTTCTTTCCCGGCAAACATTCCAGCGAGGCCTGATATGCGTACCGCTTATTTTTTTCCGTCCCGACTGTTTTTCCCCTCCCGACCGTTATTTCTGGCTCGACCGGCCCGTTTGCGCCGAGTGGCGTATCTGTTGTTCGGGTTTGCCGCGCTGTGGGTGACGAGCGCACACGCCAGCGACATCGACGATCAGGTCGCCGCGCTGCAAACGCGCTGGGCCGAGGTGAACTACCAACTCAAGGACGATGCGCAGCTGCGTGGCTTCGCCGAACTGACGGCAACGGCGGATGCCGCAGTGCAGTCGCATCCCGACGCGGCGCCGCTATGGATATGGAGCGGCATCATCAAGTCATCGCATGCCGGTGCGAAAGGTGGGCTGGGCGCGTTATCGCTGGCGAAAGCCGCGAAGCACGATTTAGAGAAAGCTATTGAGATCGATCAAAGTGCATTGCAAGGCTCTGCGCTGACCAGCCTTGGCACGCTATATTTCAAGGTGCCCGGCTGGCCGGTCGGGTTCGGCGATAAAGATAAGGCGCAGGCTCTGTTACAGAAGGCGGTGGCGCTGAATCCCGATGGCATCGATCCAAATTATTTTTACGGCTTGTTCCTGCTCGACCAGAAACAATACGCTTCGGCACGCACTGCGCTGGAGAAAGCACGGCGTGCGGCACCGCGCCCGGGACGCGAGCTGGCTGATCGGGGCCGTCATGCCGAAATCGAACTGGCATTGGCGCAGATACGCAAAAAACTGGAGTAAGTCGCTCGCATGCAAATTCTGCTGGTCGAAGACGACAGCCTGCTCGCCGCCGGCATCGTGCAGGCGCTCAAGCGCAATGGTTTTCCGGTGCACCACGTCGCGACCGGCGCCAGTGCGTTAACTCGTATCAAGGCGGAACCGCCCGATATTGTCGTGCTCGATCTGGGCTTGCCGGACATGGACGGCCTTGAATTGTTGCGTCGCGTGCGCGCACAAAAAGTGACGCTGCCGATTCTGATTCTGACGGCGCGCGACGCGCTGGCGACCAAGGTGGCGGGGCTCGATCTCGGCGCGGATGACTATCTGACCAAGCCGTTCGAGCTCGATGAGCTGCTCGCCCGCCTGCGCGCGCTTGAGCGCCGTCTCGGTAATGCCGCTGCGGCGGAGATCGCGATTGGCGGCGTCAAACTGAACACGGCCACGCACCGCCTTACAGTGGACGATCGCGACACACCGTTATCGATGCGCGAATTCATGCTGCTGAAGGCGTTGATGGAAAATGTCGGCGCCATACAGACCAA
>CAMLJR010000135.1 GCA_946480345.1 uncultured Spongiibacteraceae bacterium | reverse complement strand
ACAAAGCGGTCATCGACTGCTCGAAAGCAGCGAGCAAAACGGTGTATTCAGCTATCTACTCGAAAAACGCTGATCGCCCTCGCCTTCGATCTTCAAAAAATCAATTAAGGAAATAACGTGAATTCTCCGCTTGCGAAATTGCGCGTCCACCAATGGAAATTAACAGCGGCAATGATTGCGCTGTTCGCTTTGCTCGGCGCATGCCAGCCGATCAGTCAAGAATCATCGTCGACCGCAGTAACAGTGCTGCGCGGCGACGGCGATCAGCGTGCATATCGTTATGTGGAACTTCCCAATCGGTTGCGCGTTTTGTTGATTTCCGCGCCTGACACCGATAAAGCCGCAGCCGCGCTGGACATCAATGTCGGCAGCGGCAACGACCCGCAGGATCGCCCCGGCCTGGCGCACTTTCTCGAACACATGTTGTTTCTCGGCACCGATAAATATCCGAAAGCAGACGAATATCAGGACTTCATCGCTGCGCACGGCGGCAATCACAACGCTTTCACCGCGTTCGAGCACACCAATTATTTTTTCGACGTGGATAGTCAATTTCTAGAACCGACCCTCGACCGCTTCTCGCGCTTTTTTGTTGCGCCTTTATTCAGTGCCGAAAATGTCGAACGCGAAAAGCATGCGGTCGATTCCGAGTACCGCGCCAATATTCAAAACGATCCGCACCGCGAACTCGATGTTTTTCGCGATATCGTCAATCCGGCACATCCGTTTTCGAAATTTTCGGTAGGCACTCTGGATACGCTCGCGGATCGTACCGACCGTCCTGTGCGAGGAGATTTAATCGAGTTTTATCGCCGACACTATTCGGCGAATTTAATGACACTAGTCGTACTCGGGCGCGAGTCTCTCGATGATTTACAACACATGGTGACGTCGCGTTTTTCACCGGTGCCTAATTTCGACCGCCGCGTCGAGCCTATCAACGTCCCATTGTTTGAAGAAAGTACGCTGCCGAAATTTGTGCAGATTCAACCAATGCAGCAACAGCGCACATTGGGGCTTGCATGGTCGCTGCCGGAACAGCGCAGCGACTATCGCGCAAAATCACTCGAATACATCGGCAATATTCTCGGCCACGAAGGCACCGGCAGTTTGTTATCCGATTTAAAACAACGCGGTTGGGCGCAAGCGCTCAGTGCCGGCCGCGGTCTCGATTATCTCGGCGGTTCGCAATTCAATATCAATATCGAATTGACGCCCGAGGGCGAGCAGCACATCGACGCCATCGTGCAGCTCGTTTATCAAACGATTCATCGGATTCGCGATGGCGGCATTGTCGAATGGTTGTATCGCGAACAACAAATCGTCGCCGAACAACGTTTTCGTTTCCGCGAAATTCCCGCGCCGATTAGCGACGTCAGCCAGCTCGCCGGCAATCTGCACGATTACCCCGCCGCCGAAGTCATTCGCGGCGATTATCTGATGCAACAATTCGAACACGATCGGATTCAGGCGCTGATCGATCGCATGACACCGCAACGCATGCTGCTGTCGCTGACGTCGCCCAACGCAAAAACCGATCGACACAGCAAATATTACGCAACGCCCTACAGTATCGCCGGCATCGCATCCGACAAGCTGCTTGCATGGCAAAACGCCGGCGTTGCGCCGACGATTACATTGCCACCGCCAAATCCATTCATTGCCGAACAACTGCCGTTAAAACCGCTGCCGCCAACGGTACAGCGCGATGCAAAACCCACGCTGTTGCAGGATAGCGGCGGTTTACATGCGTGGTTTCTGCAAGACTCCATTTACCGCTTACCGAAAGCGACGATTGCACTCGACATTCAAACATCGCTCGCCGATGACACCGCGAGCAATGCGGTAAAAAGCGAACTATTCGTGCGCATGTTGCGTGAAAATTTAAATGAATATTCGTATCCCGCCGCGCTAGCGGGTCTCGGTTATCAGATTAATCGCGGTCGCGGTATTTCTATTACCGTGCAAGGCTTCGATCCAAAGCAGGATGTCTTACTCGAACAATTATTGAAGGCGTTGCGGCAACCACAATTTTCCGCCTCGACATTTGCACGCGTCAAACACGAATATCGTCGCGAGTTACAGGACAACAACAAACAACCACCCTATCAATTGCTGCTCGATGATATCGGCAACGTGCTGGTTAAATCGCGTTGGCCGGATAGCGAAATGCTGAAGCACATCGATTCGATCGATCTTAAACAATTACAGCAATTCGTCCCTGCTCTGCTCGCACACATCAACGTGAATATGCTGGTACACGGCAATATCGTCGAATCGGACGCGCGCCGTTTGGCGGCGTTGGTGCAAACCCATTTATTCGCCGGCGCACAGCCGAAAACACCGGCGCCCGTGCAAATTCTGCAAATCGGAAATGCCGATGTTCGCCGCACTTTACCCGCACCGCATGACGACGCTGCGCTGCTGTGGTATCGACAAGCGGCGGATAATCAAAAATCGACACGCGCCGCGCTGGGTGTCAGCGCGCAGATTATCGGTGCAGATTTTTATGCGCAGTTACGCACGCGTCAGCAACTCGGTTACATCGTCATGAGTTCGGTGTATCCGGTACGCGATGTGCCGGGACTTATTTTTGTCGCGCAGTCGCCGGTCGCAAGCCCTGCGCAATTGGCGGTGGCGTATCGCGAATTTCTGTTGCAGTGGTCGCAGCGCGATGAACAGCAATTGCGCGCGCTATTCGAACGTCATCGCTCGGCGCTGGCGCAGCGGCTGGCGGAACAACCGAAAAATCTGGGCGAAGCGAGCGATCGTTTATGGCAGGACATTAGCTCGGGCTATCTGCGGTTCGACAGTCGCCAGCAATTGTTAGCGGCAGTAAACGCTCTAACATTCGAACAATGGCGTGCGCTGTTTCAACGCGATGTGCTGACGCCGACCGGCCATGCAATATGGTTATCCGTCAACGGTCGATTTGCGAAAGATGCACTGCAACAAGGTGCGCCAATCGACAATCTCGATCGTTTCAAAGCGAAGCAGGAATTCTATTCGTTCGAATAACGCCATTATTTGCGAACAAGGCCACTGTGGGAGGAAAGGTTCGGCGCAAATCGTGCAGGCCTAAATCATGCTCGCCCAAATCATGGAGAACCGTGGGCGTTCCGGTGAACTGAGGCTATAGTTGTTGACGTCGTTTTTTGGCCGCTCAGCACATTAGGATGAAGCATGCCGCATGCATTAATTGTCGATGACTCGAAAACAGCGCGCTACGCCCTGCGCCTGTTACTCGACAAACAGCATTTCACCACTGACATGGTGGAGTCGGCCGAACAGGCGCTCGACTATCTAAATACCCATGCCCCCGATTTGATCTTCATGGATCACATGATGCCGGGCATGGATGGCTTTCAGGCTGTGAAGGCAATCAAATCCAACCGCAGCACTGCGGGTATTCCGATCGTCATGTACACATCGACCCAGGGCGGCGTGTACTTCGGTCAGGCGCGCGCGCTCGGCGCCGCCGACGTGATTTCAAAACCCGCCAGCGCTGAAGATCTGGCCGCCGTACTGAAACGACTGGCGGAGCACCGACCGCTCGGCGCGGACAAAACTCCCGCGATCAAGCCAGCCGCTGTTATCGAAGAGCGCTCTCCCGAACCGATCGAGCGCCCTACCATCGCTGCAGCGATGCCTCCCGCCGCACTTCCACCCGTCTCGCCGCCAGAACCGCGTTATTCGGTATGGGCGATTGCATTCGGACTGGCGTTGCTCGTCGTTGCTGCATTGTGGATTTATTCGTTGACCGAGCGCTCGGCGCTCCGGCAACAGCGGTTAATGGCATTCAAAGCGGTTGAATGGGCGATCAATCAAACGCAGGAGTATCCATATGGCGAGCCTCCATTTGGTGGCGATCGGCTAACGCGTATGCAGGAACTTATGCAGCAATTGAGCGCCGCAGGTTTCCATGGCACCGTTCGAGTGGAAAGTCATGTGGGTGAGTTCTGTTTGCTGAAAATGCCGAACGGCGAAGGCAATGCGGGAAGTTGGGTAGTGGCTCCGCCCGAACTGCATTTAACCGATTGCACGTCCTTAGGCCAGAGCATCGAGCAATCGAAACAAATGTCGGCGAGCGAAACGACCGCGTTCAGACGCTTCCGCGACGAGTTGCCGCCCGGCATCACATTGGATCTGGTGCCGCTGGGGGCGACAGAACCGAAGTGGGAATATCCGACAGATCCGAACGTCAGTGCGGCGGAATGGAATCGCATTGCGCAGCGCAATCACCGAATTCAAATTGCGCTGCAACCGAGCCCTGACTTGTAATAAAACTACAAAAGTTCGAAGCCGGATCGTCCGTTGTGCAGAAAAGCGGCAAAGCCCCGCCATTTGCGCGGAACAACGGCAAATTTTAGCTTGCTGAATCGCCAAGAAGATGTAAAATTTTTACAAGCTAGCGCTGTGGAACAGTTCCACACCGCATTGCGCAACGGACGATCCCGTCGCGCGATGTCTGCCGATGCGCGGCAACGGGCAGTTCCGCTATCCGGTCACTGCCATCATCTGTACTGACGTCCTTCTATACTTGCGGTTCACAAATCAACGCACTCGATGCAAAGACGCATCGACGAACCCTCGGGCAGCCATGCGGTCCGAAGCTTGGCGCCAAGGCCTGCCCGCGCCAAACGCAATGCGATGACGTCAGTTTTTTGCTCATTGTTGGAGACACCATGCTAGAGGATAAAGATCCGCTCGAGACCCGCGAATGGCTCGAAGCGTTGGACAGCGTACTTAAACATCAAGGTCGCGGTCGCACCGCTTTTCTGATCAAAGCACTGGCCGAACATGCCGCGCAAGCCGGTACAAAAATGCCGGCGGCAATTACCACCCCATTTCGTAACACGATCGAGCCGGCCGCCGAAAAGCGGATGCCGGGCGATTTGTTCATGGAGCGCAAGATTCGCTCGCTGATTCGCTGGAACGCGATGGCGATGGTGATCCGCGCGAATGACAATGACGAAGGTCTGGGCGGCCATATCGCCACCTTCTCGTCGGCAGCGACGCTGTACGACATCGGTTTCAATTATTTCTGGCGCGGGGGCGATAAGCCCGATCTGATCTATTACCAAGGTCACAGCGCGCCCGGCATGTACGCGCGCTCATATCTCGAAGGTCGTCTCAACGAGGATCAGCTCGATAATTTCCGCCGCGAAGTCGACGGTCATGGCCTCTCCTCATATCCGCACCCCTGGCTGATGCCGAATTACTGGCAATTTCCGACGGTATCGATGGGCCTCGGCCCGATTCAGGCGATTTATCAAGCGCATGTGATGAAGTATCAGCAGAGTCGCGGTCTCGTCGATCACGGCGATCGCAAGGTATGGTGCTTCCTCGGCGATGGCGAATGCGACGAACCGGAATCGCTCGGCTCGATCTCACTGGCCGGTCGCGAACAGCTCGATAACCTCGTATTCGTCGTCAACTGCAATCTGCAGCGTCTCGACGGCCCGGTTCGCGGCAACGGCAAGGTTATTCAGGAACTCGAAGGCGTATTCCGCGGAGCCGGCTGGAACGTGATCAAGGTAATCTGGGGCCGGCTCTGGGACCAATTGCTCGAAAAAGACAAAACCGGTCTGCTCAAGAAGCGGATGGACGAAGTCTGCGACGGCGAACTGCAGAACTACAAAGCCAACGGCGGCGCATACACGCGCGAACATTTCTTCGGCGCCTATCCTGAGTTGCTGGAATTGGTGAAGGACATGTCCGACGACGACATCATGTACCTGAACCGTGGCGGCCATGATCCGTACAAAGTGTACGCGGCCTATTCGGCAGCGGTGGCGCATAAAGGACAACCGACCGTCGTGCTGGCGATGACCGTAAAAGGTTATGGCATGGGCAAATCGGGCGAAGCCGTCAACGAAACCCATTCGGTCAAAAAGCTCGATATCGAGAGCCTGCAAAAATTCCGCGATCGGTTCGGCGTACCGTTGTCCGACAGCGAATTGAAAAACGTTCCGTATTACCGTCCCGCGCCGGAAAGCCCGGAGATGGCGTATATGCGCAAGCGTCGCGCCGATCTCGGTGGCTTCCTGCCCGCGCGACGCGCGGATTTCGAAGCGCTCGACGTACCGACTCTCGACGATCTGAAAGGCCAGCTCAAGGGCTCGGGCGATCGCGAAATCTCGACGACAATGTCGTTCGTGCGCACGCTCTCGACGCTGGTAAAAGACAAGAAAATCGGCGCGCGCGTCGTTCCGATCATTCCGGATGAAGCGCGTACCTTCGGCATGGAAGGCATGTTCCGCCAGCTCGGTATCTACTCCTCGCAGGGTCAGCGTTACACGCCGCAAGATGCCGGTCAGATCATGTTCTACAAAGAGGACAAGAAGGGCCAAATCCTCGAAGAAGGCATCAACGAAGCCGGCGCGATGTCGGCGTGGATCGCCACCGCGACGTCGTACAGCAACCACGGTTATGCGATGGTGCCGTTCTACATCTATTACTCGATGTTCGGCTTCCAGCGCATCATGGATCTCGCCTGGGCTGCCGGCGATTCGCAGGCGCGCGGATTCATGCTCGGCGCCACCGCCGGTCGCACTACGCTGAACGGCGAAGGCTTGCAGCATCAGGATGGCCATAGCCAGCTGATGGCAAACATGATTCCGAACTGCCGCTCCTACGATCCCACCTACGCTTACGAGCTGACCGTCATCATTCAAAGCGGCCTGAAGCGGATGTTCCAAGACAAGGAAAACTGTTTCTACTACATCACGCTGATGAACGAGAACTATCCGCACACCGACATGCCCATCGGCGTCGAAGACGGCATCGTGCGCGGTATGTATCTGCTCGAAGAAGCGAAGAACACGCGCCGCAAAGGCGACCGTGTGCAATTGCTCGGCTGCGGCACCATCCTCCGCGAAGTACAGGCAGCGGCGCAGATTCTGCGCGATGACTTCGGTATCGGCGCCGATATCTGGAGCACGACCAGCATCAACGAACTGCGTCGCGAAGGCATGGCCTGCGAACGCTGGAATCTGCTGCATCCGGAAAGCGAGCCCAGACTGCCATACGTCACGCAACTGTTGCAGGACCGCACCGGCCCCGTCATTTGCGCGACCGATTACATGAAGTCGTTCGGCGAGCAACTGCGTCCGTACATCCCGCATCGTTATGTGGTGCTCGGCACCGACGGTTTCGGTCGCAGCGATACGCGTGCGAAACTACGGCACCATTTCGAAGTGAACCGCTATTTCGTCGTCGTCGCCGCATTGAAGGCGCTCGCCGAGGAAGGCCGCTTCCCGATGAAAGATGTCACCAAAGCAATTAAAAAGTTCGGTATCGATCCGGACAAACGCGATCCGATGATGTGCTGACCGCACGCTTCCAAAAGGCCCGAAACAAGGGCCTGCCAAAAGGCTTGTAAAAGGATAGCAATGTGAGCAAACAAACTATTCCGGTGCCGGATATCGGCACCGACGACGCGGTAGAAGTGATCGAGATTTCGGTTGCCGTTGGCGATACCGTCAACGCGGAAGACACACTGATCGTGCTCGAATCCGATAAGGCGTCGATGGAAGTGCCCTCGCCCGCCGCCGGCAAGGTGCTCGAAATCAAACTGAAAGTCGGCGACAAGGTGACGCAGGGCAACCCGATCATCGTGCTCGAAGCCGAAGGCGGTGCAGAAACGGCATCGACTCCGCCAAAAGCCGAGGCGCCAGCGCCCGCCCAACCCGCTGAACCGAAAGCAGCACCGGCAGAGCCTGCCGCTGCACCCGCCCCCGCCAGTGCGAGCGGCGGTATTGAGGCTATCGCGGTGCCGGATATCGGCGGCGCAGAAAATGTCGACGTCATCGAAGTGAGCGTCAAAGTCGGCGATACATTGGCCGAAGGCGACACGATGATTGTGCTGGAAACGGACAAGGCATCGATGGAAGTGCCTGCGCCGAAAGCCGGCGTTGTGCGCGCGTTGACCATCAAGGAGGGCGACAAGGTATCGATGGGTAGCCCGATCCTTGAGCTTGAAGTCAGCGGCGGGA
>CAMLJR010000134.1 GCA_946480345.1 uncultured Spongiibacteraceae bacterium | reverse complement strand
CGGCGCACCCATGCTTCGCCGGCTTCTTCATTCCAGTGTTCGACACTGCCGCCTGGCATCGTGATTTCATACGGTGACATCGATGCATCGCCGATGAAAACCACTTTGTAGTCGCTGCTGTATTTATGCAGGATATCGAGCGTATTAATGCGTTCGCTCTGGCGGCGGATATTGTTTTGCCATACCGATTCGTAAATACAATTGTGGAAGTAAAAATATTCCATGTGCTTGAATTCGGTGCGCGCGGCGGAAAACAATTCTTCGCACATGCGAATATAGGGATCCATCGAACCGCCGACATCGAAAAACAACAATACCTTCACCGCATTGTGGCGTTCGGGAACCATTTTTAAATCGAGAAAGCCGGCATTTTTTGCCGTCGAACGCACGGTATCGTCGAGATCGAGTTGATCGGCGGCGCCGGTGCGGGCGAATTTTCGCAAACGACGCAATGCGACTTTGATATTGCGCGTACCGAGCTCGATGCTGTCATCGAGATTTTTGAAATCGCGGCGCTCCCACACTTTCACCGCTTTTTTGTTGCGCGATTCGCCGCCGATACGAATACCTTCGGGGTTGTAGCCGCTGTGACCGAATGGCGAGGTACCGCCGGTGCCGATCCATTTATGGCCGCCCGAATGTTTTTCTTTTTGTTCGTCGAGACGCTTTTTGAACTCTTCGATCAGCTTTTCCAAACCGCCGAGCGATTGAATTTTCTGCTTTTCTTCTTCGCTGAGCTGTTTGAGGAATTCGCTGCGCAACCAATCTTCTGGGATCAGCGCCTCGATCACATCATCGACCGATTGCAGATCCTTAAAATAAAGCCCGAACGCGCGATCGAAGCGATCGTAGTATTTCTCGTCTTTAACCAGAGACGCACGGCTGAGGAAATAAAATTCGTCGATGTCAGCGAAGGCGAGATTTTTCTGTAGCGCTTCGAGCAGCGTCAGCAATTCATTGATCGACACCGGAATGCCGGCATCTTTCAAGCCGAAAAAGAAATTAATCAGCACAACGGAATACCTAGCGGCGCGTGTCGCGGCGATGCATAAAAGCCAAACGTTCGAGCAAATGTACATCCTGTTCATTTTTCAGCAGCGCACCGTACAGCGGCGGAATCGCTTTGCCACCATCACGATTTTTCAGCACTTCTTCGGGAATATCGTCGGCCATCAGCAGTTTTAACCAATCGATCAATTCCGACGTCGATGGCTTTTTCTTCAACCCCGGAATTTCGCGCACTTCGAAAAACACTTCGAGCGCCTGTTGCACCAGCGATTGTTTGATACCCGGATAATGCACCTCGACGATGTCACGCATCGTGTCGCGGTCGGGAAAACTGATGAAGTGGAAAAAGCAGCGACGCAAAAATGCGTCGGGCAATTCTTTTTCGTTATTGCTGGTGATAATAATGATGGGGCGATGCCGCGCACGCACCGTTTGACCAGTTTCGTACACGAAGAATTCCATGCGATCGAGCTCAAGCAGAAGATCGTTCGGAAATTCGATATCGGCTTTATCGATTTCGTCGATTAACAATACGGTCTGCTGTTCACTTTCAAATGCTTCCCACAATTTTCCGCGCTTGATGTAGTTACCGATCTCATGCACTTTTTCGTTGCCGAGCTGCGAATCGCGCAACCGCGATACCGCGTCGTATTCGTATAAACCTTGCTGTGCTTTTGTCGTCGATTTGATGTGCCAGGCCAGCAGCGGTTTATTCAACGCACGCGCAACTTCTTCGGCCAGCAATGTTTTACCAGTGCCTGGCTCGCCTTTAATCAGCAATGGACGTTGCAACGTAACGGCGGCGTTGACCGCGGTGCGCAAGTCGTCGGTGGCGACATAACGATCGGTACCTTCAAACTTCATGAGTGCGTTACCATGTCGAGGGTTTTAGGGGACAGTTCACTTTTAGAGTGACCGTTCACAGGTAGGTCAGCGAGCCTAACGATTGTGTGCCAGTGAATCAAGCCGAGCCATCTGCGTTTATAGCGCGCAATCGATAAATTCAGCCGCACCATTTTCGCCAAAGCAGGGAGATTCGAAATGAATAAACTCTACGCCGACAACAGCCTGAGTATCGGCAATACACCGCTGGTGAAGCTCAACCGCATTACCTCTCATAAAATTTATGCAAAGCTCGAAAGCCGTAACCCGGCCGCATCGGTAAAGTGCCGCATCGGTGCCAACATGATTTGGGATGCGGAACAAAGCGGCCGCCTCAAACCGGGCATGGAACTGGTTGAGCCAACCAGCGGTAATACCGGTATCGCGCTTGCGTTTGTCGCTGCATCGCGCGGTTATCCAGTGACGCTGACGATGCCGAATACGATGAGTATCGAGCGTCGCAAAGTATTGATCGCGCTCGGCGCGAAACTCGTTCTCACCGATGGCGCAAAAGGCATGAAGGCCGCCATGCAAAAAGCGGCTGAAATCGTCGAAAGCGATCCAAGCCGCTATTTGATGCTGCAGCAATTCGAAAATCCGGCCAATCCGGCAATCCACGAAAAAACCACCGGCCCCGAAATCTGGGAGGCGACCAATGGCGAAATCGATGTGCTGGTCAGTGGCGTCGGCACCGGCGGCACCATTACCGGCATTGCTCGCTACATAAAAAATACGCAGGGCAAGGCGATCACTGCGGTTGCCGTGGAACCGGAATCGTCTTACATGATCCGCGCCGCGAAAGAAGGTAAAGAGCCAAGCCACGCACCACATAAAATCCAGGGCATCGGCGCGGGCTTCATTCCGAAAACACTCGATCTCAATGTTGTCGATCAAGTGGAAGCGATCAGCAATGATGAAGCGATCGAGTGGGCGCATCGCTTGATGCGCGAAGAGGGCATTCTTGCCGGTATTTCCTGCGGCGCGGCAATGGCGGCAGCGCAACGCGTTGCCGAGCAACCGCAACATCGCGGCAAAACGATTGTGGTGATATTGCCGGATTCGGGCGAACGCTATTTGAGCACGGTTCTATTCGAGGGCGCGTTCGAAGAAGCCGTTGGATAAGCACGTTTACCGAATAAAAAAGGCGAATCATTTGATTCGCCTTTTTTATTCAACTGTCTATCACTGAATTTCTACAGCTATTTTTTCTTATCGTCACCCGGGTCGATATCGATGGCATCATCGGGTAAATCGAGTGCCTTCGGTCGCTTTGATTTTCCTTTATCTTTTGTCTCGCCCGCATCGTCGCTCTTGCCACCCTTCTCATCCTTGCCTTTGTCCTTACCTTTAGACGGCTTTTCTTCGTCTTCGTCATCATCGTCGGCGGCATCGAGCACGGCCGATTTATTGCCGCCCATGATCATGCGATACGCAAGAAAGCCCAAACCGATAATCAACAAATTGCCGAACGCGAGACCGCCGTAAAGAGCCCATTTTTTCCAGTTCTTTTTCTCAGCGGGCGCTGCGGGTTCGGCAGGCTTTTCTTCAGTCGCATTTTTTTCGGCAGCAACTTCCGGCTTCGGCTCGTCGTGTTGTTCCGCTACAGGTTGCGGCGCAGCGGCTTTTTCAACGACTTCTGTTCCGTTTTGATCAACCGCAACAACTGCCGAGCGATAAGTGAATTTTTCGCCTTTTTTATACTGTCCGGCTACCTCGAACGACACTTCGAACCGGCCTGCCTGCGTTGCGGTATCGAGCGCCAGCGGCCATTCGCGTTCGGTGCCCATCGCTACCGGTTGCTCCGACGTTTTGCCATCCGGCGATTTGATGTGGGCAGTAACCACCGTCGCTGCATCATCAATGTCGGGATTCTGCGCGAATAGCGTGGCCCGATGTGCCGGGGGAATGCTATCGGTGGCGATTACCCGCACATCGAAATTATCGCGCACCGCGAGCGTTTGCTTTTGACTGCGCTGAAATGTTTTGGCCTCGGCGTTAATCGCAATATCGTACGTACCGAGTTCATTCAGCATCGTCAGCGGCCCGCGGAAATAGCCATCGGCGGGTGTCGGATTCGGCGCGGACAAATCGATCTGCCATTGCTGGCCATCCTCGCGTCGCTGCACGGTCGCTCCGAATTTAACGAGCTGCAAAAATTCAGGTTGTTTGAGGATTTCGCCCTGCTGGCTCAATCCCGCAACCAGTTGTTGTTCCGCGCCGCCCTTAAATAAACTTTCGGCAAAACGCGATGCCGTCAAACTCAGATTGGAAACAATCGTAACGCGGCTGCCCTTCTCCAATTCGGCCGCAATATTCCATTCGCCTTCAAACGGCTTTTTCACCGTGATCAGGTCATAGCCTTGCCCCTGAAACCATTTGAAATCATCGCCGTGGCTCGCAAAGCTGTGGCGTTTATTATCCGGCGATATCAACTCTACTGGCTTGGCGCCTTTATGCAGCACCAGCGTGGTCAACTCGTCAATCGACGAATCAACGAGAAAGCGATTGCCCTGCAACGGTACTTGCTCTGCGGGCGCTGCCGCATCAAAAGCTTGCAGAAAAATTTTATGTAACTCTTCCGCCGAATTCGCCACGGCAAATAAACCGCCGGTATCGACAGCGAGACGCTCCATCAATTCGCGGTCAGCCGATTTCGATAACGCAATTGCATACACGGTGACATTCGCTTGCCGCAACCGCGGCAGAATTTCGTCGAGCAGGCGTTTACGCGCGGCGGCGTTTTGTTCCGGCGATTTTGAAATATCAACCATGCCGTCGGTCAGCAGAATAACGCTGGTGCGATAGCCGCTTTCGGGATTTGCAGTGGCGCGTTCGAGCGCATCGGGAATATTTGTATACAGCGAAGTCGACGTAATTTTCGATGCGCGGCTCATCGCCAACGCGCGCCATCCTTCGCTGATACTTTGCAGCGGCACCATAACATCGACGCCTTCGCCGAACGTCCACACGCCTGCTTTCGCATTTTTTGGAAACAGGGGTATCAGCATTTCGTAAGCCGGCTTACGCAGATTATGCGGATCGTTCTGCTTCATGCTGCCGGAGATGTCGATGACGACTCGCACATCCGGGCGTACCGCTGCGGTCGATTGCGGTGCTGCCGCATTTGCGCAAAATGCGGATAGCACGCACACGAATGCGATGAACCGCCTCAATATTATTTTCATGATAGGCGCCGCCTTAGCCTTAAATTCGTTTAATGACAACTATTTATAGCAGTTTATTAAGAAAGGACAAAACGCACGGTAACCGGAATTCGCAGAATCAGCGCGGGTGTCGCGGCCAATGCCGCCACACCGCCGCAATGACAACAACGATCAGCGCGGCGACCGCCGCCAGTATCAGTCGCACAACGACAGGGGCCAACGTCTCGGGGGTTCCGGTGAACGGGCTCAACACAATAAAAATCATTGCGGGTGCGAGTACATCGCGACCGGGTACGGGGGCGGGAACGAACAAAAACACGATCAACAACGCAAGCAGCAGCAAGCGAATATCTTTTTGCCAGCGCCATGTCAGCCGCAACCAGACGAGACAGAACACTACCGCGGCAGCGAGATAAACGCCCCACGCCAAAACGTATTGGCCGGCACTCGAGTAGACGTCGATCGTGAACATGCGTTGTCCTTTCAGCTCGCCAACGTCAGGGGCTCTTCGTCCTTCGGCGGCATTTGCAAATAAAACCCATTTTTCTCGATCGCTTCGAGCACGGCATTCACATCGGCATGCGCAAGTTTGCGCTCGGAATGGAGTAGCAATGCCATAGCGAACTCCGGACGACCGAAGTTTTGCAATAACGCTTCCGGCACCCGCGCGAGGTCTTCTTTTTTATCGACATAGAGGTACATGCCGTCGACGCGACCACTGCGGTAAATAGAGCAAATTCGTTTCATTGTGGATTTCGTTTCATTTCTATAGTGGAGGCATACGCCAATTAAAGGATAGCTTTACATCCGCTGATATAACGCGAGCAAAGGCTCGCCGATGATCGGTAAACGCCAGCCGCGCAATGAGTCTGACAATTCACCCGTGCGCAGCAACATTTCACAATCGCGTTTGCGCGCAAGCAATTCGGCAGGAATATCCAGTTCGCGCGCCCGCTCATCGATCAGCTGCCGTAATTTTTTAAGCCGATCGCCCCACTCGCGCGGCAATGGTGCCACAGGCGGCTCCGGCCAGTCGGTTGCAGGCAATTGCTGCGCGACTTCGACAATACCCAGAATATTTTCGCCATCGACGCGCTGCGTTTGCGGATGCAGCTCAGGCACCGCGCTTAATTCGGCGACATTGCGCGGCAATAAACGAGCGATATCGATGCACTGCGCATCCTTCACGATGCGGCCGCGCGGCACATTACGCCGACGCGCTTCGCGTTCGCGCCACACGCACAAATCGCGCAGCGCAGCGACTTGCGCGCCACGCAAACGCCAGCCGCCGCTGAGCTTCAAATAATAATATTCAGGTGCGATGGCATCGCGACTGGCCGCGATAGTGCCGGCGCCTTCTTGCAGCCACCAATCGAAGCGATTTTTCTGCTGCAGACGTTCGGCAATCACTTCGAATATCGGCGGTAAATACGCGACATCGAGCGCGGCGTAATGACATTGCTCGGCGCTCAACGGTCGACGCAACCAATCGGAACGCGTTTGTTCTTTGCCGACTTCAATGTCGAGGCAGGCTTTCACTAACGCTTGATAACTTAAGCTGAAACCGAAGCCCGCGAGCGCCGCGCCGATTTGAGTATCGAGCAACGGCTGCGGCAACGTATTGCATAGCCGCGAGAACACTTCGAGATCTTCGCTGCATGCGTGCAGCAATTTATATGACGAGTTATTCAGCAGCGTTTGCAGCGGCGTCCAATCGTCGATCTTCAGCGGGTCGATCAGATATTGACGCTGGCCGTTGCCGAGCTGAATTAAACCGGCGATCGGATAAAACGTCGTCTCGCGTTGAAACTCGGTATCGAGTGCCAGCAACCGCGCATTGGCGCAGTGATCTGCAACATCGGCAAGGTGCGCATTGCTATCGATATAAACGAAATCCGCTTCGCTCATTCGACAACACGCCGCCCGCTCAACGCGTGCGCCAAGGTCCCGCTGTCGACGTATTCGAGTTCGCCGCCAAGCGGCACACCATGGGCAATGCGCGATACCACGACACCGCGCACTTTTAGCTGCTCGGTAATGTAGTACGCAGTGGCTTCGCCTTCGACGGTGGGATTGGTAGCGAGAATCACTTCTTTGATTTTTTGCGACTGCTCCGATCGTGCATCGACGCGTTCGAGTAAGCGATCGATGCCGATTTCCTCGGGGCCGATACCATCGATCGGCGACAAATGTCCCATCAGTACGAAATAGACACCGCGATAACTGCCGGCCTGCTCCAGTGCGAGGACATCGGCGGGCGACTCGACAATGCACAACGTTTGCCGATCGCGGCGCGCATCGCTGCAAATACCGCATATCTCCAGCTCGGAAAGCGTGTTGCATTGCCGGCAATGACCGACCTGCGTCAACGCGATCTGCAAAATTTCCGCGAGCTGCATACCCGCTTCGCGATTGCGTTCGAGCAAGTGAAACGCCATGCGTTGCGCGGACTTCGGCCCGACGCTGGGCAAACAACGCAGCGCCTGCACCAGCTGATCGATCAGAGGACTAAATTTCATCGACAAATAACTTTTTGACCCGATAGCCCAATACATCGTCCTGATGTGGTGGGTTTTCGCGGCAAATGCCGCATAAAACGCATCGTGCGCTTGTTATTGACCGGTATATTTCTGTATCGGATTAATAATCAAAACGGCATTTTAAAGCCGCCGGGAATATTCATTCCCTGCGTCATGCCCGACATTAAATCGCGATTGCTTTCTTCGACACGGCGCACCGCATCGTTGACCGCCGCTGCGAGTAAATCTTCGAGCACCTCTTTATCTTCTTTCAACAGCGATGGATCGATGCTGATACGGCGCACATCGTGCCGTCCTGTCATCACCACTTTCACCAAACCCGCGCCGGATTCACCGGTCACCTCGATGCTGGCAATCTTCTCCTGCGCTTTTTGCATCTGCTCTTGCAGTTGCTGCGCCTGTTTCATCAACTCGCCGATATTCGGTTTCATGATTGGTACCTCTTAA
>CAMLJR010000133.1 GCA_946480345.1 uncultured Spongiibacteraceae bacterium | reverse complement strand
TGTCGCGTTTGGCGATGACCTCGCCGTAAATCGCCAGCCCGATATGTTGGGGCAGCAGGATTAACTCCAAGGCAACAACGGTGCCGACCGCGAGTTCGGATTCGGCGTAGAACGAGAGACTTGTTTCGCTGATCGATACCGGTTGCGGCGATTGCAATTGCTGCGCTTCATCCATCACCGCCAGCGCGCCTGCGATCAGCTCGATTTTTCGATTGAGACTTTTTAGATAGATGCCCAATTCGCGGTTTGTTTCGGCGAGCGAGCGCAATACGTTATTATTCTCTTGGTCGATTTGGCGCAGTTCTCGCAATAACGCAAAAACATCGGCGTTATCGAAATGACGCTCAGCGGGTGTATTGCCTACCGCGTCGGCCGCGACTACGCGATAACGCAAAATAATCCGGTCATCGACTCGAAAATACTCGCGACGGTCCAGCTCGGGCGCGTCGGACGTAGTGTTGGCAGCAGTGCCGGATGATGAATTTTCTGGGGCTTTCTCGATCAAGTTGGCGGATCTCCCGTCGCCTTTTTAGAGACCTACTGTAGTACAGCCGCGTGTGGAATAACAGGCGCGGGCAGGTGCCGAAAAAGGACAACTCATGTTTCAACCGCTCGCCGGTTTTATCGGATGGCGTTATACGCGCGCACGTCGGCGCGATCATTTCATCTCGTTTATCGCGCTGATTTCACTGCTCGGCATGATTCTGGGTGTGGCTGCGTTAATCGTCGTCATGTCGGTGATGAATGGTTTCGAGGCCGAATTGCGCAATCGTATTCTCGCGGTGGTTCCGCACGGGTTTATCGAAGCGCCCGACGGACGGCTGCGCCATTGGCAGCAAGTGGCCGACAACGTTGCACATACGCCTGGATTTATCGCGGCCGCGCCCTATGTCGGCGGCAGCATCATGCTCGCGAATCAGGGGCCGGTGCGCGGTGCGCAGTTATGGGCGGTGGTGCCGGAATACGAGCAGCGCGTGTCGTCGGTGCAGCGTCACGTGGTCGATGGACATTTCGATAATCTGACCAAACTGCCGTTCGGCATCGCACTTGGCGATATCCTCGCGCGTAATCTCGGCGTCGTCGTCGGCGACACTGTCGATGTGATTCTGCCGAAGGTGACCGTAACGCCGATGGGCATTTTTCCGCGTGAAAAACGGTTCACCGTGGTGGCGATTTTTCGCAGCGGCTCGCAACTCGATAGCACGACGGCGTTTATCAACCTGAAAGACGGCCAGCGCCTTTATCAGATGGGCGATACCGTCGGTGGGTTGCGTATATCGGTGCGCGATTTGTTCGATGCGGCGCCACTGTTGCAGCGTTGGAATGCCGCACAGACGCAGCAATATAAAGTCAGCGATTGGAGCGAAACGCAGGGCAGTCTGTTCAAGTCGGTGAAAATGGAAAAAACGATGGTGGCGCTGCTGCTGTTCGTGATTATTGCGATCGCTGCGTTCAATATCATTTCAATCCTGACGATGATGGTGAACGACAAACGCGCGGATATCGCCGTGCTGCGTACTATGGGCGCATCGCCGCGCTCGGTCATGACGATTTTTATCGTGCAAGGTGCGCTGATCGGTGTTGCCGGCGTCTTGATTGGTGCGTTGATCGGCACGCCATTGGCTATGAACGCCGGCGCAATAGTCCAATTTTTCGAGCGCATTTTCGGCGCGCAAATTTTCGATCCCAGCGTGTATTTCGTCACGCGTATTCCGTCGGTGGTGGTGCCACTCGAAATCGCGCGGGTGTGTGGCATCGCCTGGCTGCTCAGTTTCCTCGCCACGATTTATCCGGCATGGCGAGCGGCGCAGATTCAGCCGGCGGAAGCATTGCGTTATGAATGAACCACACCGCGAGTAAATCGCGAGGCGAATAAATCGACAAATCGAGGAATTATTTTGTCTGCAACGAATGAAAAGGCGGTGGTGCTCGAATGCCGTGATTTGTGCAAAAGCTACGACGAAGGTCCGCAGCGGTTGCAGGTACTTAATAACGTCAATTTGCAGATTCGCAGCGGCGAACGCATCGCGATTATCGGCAGTTCGGGTTCGGGTAAATCGACATTATTGAACCTGCTCGGCGGTCTCGATACACCGAGCAGCGGGGCGGTGCTGGTGCAGGGCGAGCCGATTTCCGCGCTCGGCGAAAAGCAGCGCAGCGCATTGCGCAATCGCACGCTGGGCTTCGTCTACCAGTTCCATCATCTGCTCGGAGAATTCACCGCGCTCGAAAACGCCGCGATGCCGCTGTTGATTCGCGGCGAACCAGTGAAGGTTGCCGCCGATGCGGCGCGGGCGATGCTCGAACGCGTCGGCTTGAGCGCGCGGTTGCAGCACAAACCATCGGAGCTATCGGGTGGCGAGCGCCAGCGCGTTGCCATCGCGCGGGCGCTGGTGGCGCAGCCTTTATGTGTTTTACTCGACGAGCCGACCGGCAATCTCGATCGCACCACCGCCGAAACCATTCACCAGCTGATGCTGGAATTGAACCGCGAACTCGACACCTGCTTCATCGTCGTCACGCACGATCCGCTGCTCGCACAACGCATGGATCGCGTGCTGCATTTGCGCGACGGCGCGCTGGATTCCGTCTGATGTTCAAGCCTTACAGTGTTTTTGTCGGCACGCGCTACACCGGCTCGAGACGCGGTTCGCGGTTGACGACATTCCTCTCGCGCACCGCGATTGCCGGTCTGGTGATTGGTGTCGCGCTGTTGATCGTCGTGCTGTCGGTAATGAATGGCTTCGAGCGCGAAATGCGCGAGCGTATTTTGGGTCTTGTGCCGCATATCAACTTGTACGCAGCCGATCCGCAGGCCGATTGGCACCGCACGGTCGAGCAGGTCGAGCGGCATCCGGGCGTGCGCAGTGCATCGCCGCTGTTACAGCTGAACGGCATGCTGGTCAAAGGACAGGTTGCGGAGGCGGTACTGTTGTTTGGTGTCGATCCTGAGCGCGAAGCGCGAGCCACTGCATTGGCAACATTTCTCGATCCGGCCGCGATCGAGCGTCTAAAGAGGCAGCCGCAAACGATTGTGTTAGGGCAGGGCATCGCGGAAAAACTCGGTGTCGCGATCGACGATCACATCACCGTCGTGGTGCCGGATAACGCTTCCGGACGCGTTCAACCACGGCTTCAACGTTTCAGTGTGGGGGGCATTATTCGCAGCGGCACCGAGCTCGATCAAAGTCTCGCGCTGCTGCGACTTGAGGACGCACAACAATTAAGCGGCGGTCGCGATAACGCCATCGCGCTGCGCGTGTCGGTCCGCGATTTGTTTGCCGCGCCGCAGATCGCCGGCGATTTATGGCGTGAACTGCAAGGCCGCTACTACGTCTCCGACTGGACGGCGACGCAGGGCAATCTGTACGCGGCGATTCATTTGTCGAAGCAGTTGGTCAGCATGATGCTCGCGATCGTGATCGCCGTCGCGGCATTCAATGTCGTGTCTGCGCTGGTGTTGGTGGTGAACGATAAGCAGGGCGACATCGCGATTCTGCGCAGCCAGGGCGCCACGCCGAACGGCATCATCAAAATTTTTCTGGTGCAGGGCTTTCTGGTGGGTGTGATCGGCACGGCGCTCGGTGTCGTGTTCGGCATCGGCTTATCGCTGGCGGTGACCGATCTCGTCGCGTTGATCGAGCGCGTTATGCATGTTCAGTTTTTGCAGTCCGACGTGTACCCGATCAGCTACCTGCCGTCGGATTTACGCATCGCGGATGTGTTGCAGGTCGCAGGCACGGCGCTAGTGATGAGCACGCTGGCGGCGATTTACCCGGCTTGGCGCGCGGCGAAAGTGCAGCCGGCGGTCGCACTGCGTTACGACTAGGAACCTGATGATGGCTGGCGACGGTGCTGCCGCGCTTTCCAGCGCGCCATCACTTGCACACGCCAGACTAGACGCGCGAAGGCGGCGCCGAGGAATGCGGCCACTAGGCCGCAAACGAGACAGCCGAGCAGCAGCGGTTGCCAGATCGCATTGAATTCTTCGCGCAGCCACTGCATCGAAAGCTGAAATGCGAAATTCTGTTGCGGTTGATGCAGCAACCAGGTGCCGGTTTCATAAGCGAAGTAGAACTGAACCGGAATCGTCAGTGGATTCGACAACCACGTCGCAGCCAGCGCAATCGGCAGGTTGGCGCGCCACCAGATCGCAATCAGCGCGACTAAGGGTGTGTGCACCGGCAGCGGAACGAACGAGACTAGAAAGCCGATGAATATGGCGCTCGATACCGAATAACGATTCATGTGCCACAAATTCGGATCATCGAGCCAGTGCTGAACAAGACGCAGCGAGCGATGTTGTCGGATAGTCGCCGGATTGGGCACAAGGCGTCGCAGCAGGCGTAACGGCATTAGTTAAAGGCACCGAGATGGAGGGGCGAAAACGCGGCGGTATTATGCCGATGTATTTGCCCACCGTTAACCAAGGATTGAATAAGGTTTCATATGCGCGCATGGATGCTCTGCATGGCCGCCGGTATTGGCGTCGTGGCATGGTGGCCGCAATTGCCATCGTATCGATGGCTTCCGCTGCTGATTATTCCTTTTGTCGTGCTCTGGCGCTGGCGCACGACCCCCACCTTTCGTTACGCATTGGCGTTGGTTGCCGGTCTTTGCTGGGGCTGCGGTTACGGCTATTGGATACGCGCCGGTCTGCTGCCATTGGAGCTTGAGCAAGCGCCGTTGCTGCTGACCGGCACAATCGATGGCCTGGTCGAGCAACAACCCGGGTTTCGTCGCCAGCCGTCGCAACGATTTCGCTTTGATGTCGAGAGCTGCACGATCGGCGCGCAACCGTGTGCAGTCGATCTCCATCGCGTGCAATTGACCTGGTACGAAGCGGACAGAATCCCGCGCGCGGGCGAGCGCTGGCAGTTACGCGTGGTGCTGAAACGCCCACGCGGATTGGCGAATCCGGGCGGGTTCGATTACGCAGCCTGGCTGGTGGCGAATCGAATCGGCGCGACCGGATATATCGAACGCAGTCTGGATAATCGACGCCTTGCGACAGCCTCGAAGGTGTCGATCGATTACTGGCGCGATCAGGCCCAGCAATATCTGCGCGAGCGCCTTGCGCATGCATCGATGCGCGGTTTGCTGCTGGGATTATTGATCGGCGATGGCAGCGACATCACCACGCGCCAATGGGACACATTTCGCGCGACCGGCACCGTGCATTTATTCGTCGTTTCGGGATTGCAGATCGCGTTCACCGGCGGGCTGATGTTTGCGCTCGCGCAGCTGTGGTGGCGCAGTCCGCTGGCGGTGAATCGTCGGCGTATGTATCTGCTGACGATGGCACCGGCGTGGCTCACCGCGCTCGGCTATGCGCTAATCGCAGGCTTCGGGCTGCCGTTGCAGCGGGCGTTGATTATGTTCAGCGTGCTGCTGGCGACGATGATCTCGCGACGCGAATTCGCTGCGTCGTCGAGCTGGATTCTGGCGCTGTGGCTGACGCTGTTGTTCGATCCGCTCGCGGTGATCGATATTGGTTTCTGGTTTTCCTTCATCGCCGTGGCGGCGATTCTGCTGATCGTCACCGGTCGCCGCGAACGAATCTCCAAGCCAAAGCGTTGGGGGCAAACGCAGGCATGGCGGCGGACCACCGAGCGGGGGCAACCCATGGCATGGTGGCAGTCCACGGCAGGGTGGCCCATCAGAGAATGGTGGCCCATCAAAGAATGGTGGAACGTCCAATGGGGTGTTTTCATCGCATCGATTCCCATCCTGCTGTCGTTGTCGGGCCAGCTCACGCTGCTGGCATTGCCCGCAAACCTGATTGCAATTCCGTGGTCGACTTTCGTCTCGATGCCGCTGGCCTTTATCGCGCTTATCGCCGATACCATCGCGCCGAATATCGGTGCGGCGTTGTGGCATTGGTCGGATTTATCGCTGGTCGGTTTGACGCAATTTCTCGAAATGTTGCAACAGCGCGGTGCCTTCGGTGTCTGGCATACGCGAGGTTTCACGTCGATCGGCCTGATGGGCGCCGCGATGGCAGCCGCATTGATGTTATTGCCACGCGGTACGCCGGGCCGCGGTTTTGCACCGCTCTTGTTGACGCCGCTGCTGTGGCCGGCGTTACCGCCGATTGCAGTAGGCGATTATCGCGTCACGGTGATCGATGTCGGGCAGGGGCTGAGTGTGCTGATCGAAACCGCCGGGCATCGAATGCTCTACGACACCGGGCCGCAATTGGGCGCCGATCGCAGCGCAGCCGATATCGCGGTGTTGCCGCTGCTGAATCGAAAAGGTATTCGCACGCTCGACACCGTTGTCGTCAGCCATCGCGATAACGATCACGCCGGTGGCTTGCCTGCGATTACGCAACGACTCGACATCCAGCGCCTGCTTGTTGGCGATTCGATCGCCGATGGCGGGCGCGAGCAACTCTGCCGCAGTGGCATGCAATGGCATTGGGATGGTGTCGAGTTTGAAATTCTGCATCCAATCGATGATCGATTTCGCGGCAACAATCGTTCGTGTGTATTGCAAATACGCGGCGCGGGTATCACTACATTGTTGCCGGGTGATATCGAACGCAGTGCGGAATTCAAATTGCTGGATAATCCGCAATTGGCGCGTGCCGATATTTTGTTGGCGCCGCACCACGGCAGCCGCAGTTCATCGACGGAAACATTGCTCGCGCAAATACAGCCGCGTTATGTCGTGTTTTCGAGCGGCTATCGCAATCGCTTTCGACATCCCGATGCCGGCGTCGAACAACGCTATCGCGAACACGGCGCCGAGTTGTTTAATACGGCTTCCGATGGCGCGGTGATTTTTCAAATCGAACGCGGCCGTGTGGCGCAGATCACGCGAACGCGTTTACAACAGCGACACTATTGGGATTGAGCTGCCGCGATGCTGTCGGAGCAGGGATGCTGTGCTAGAGTTCAGCGGCCCATCACATGCGAGGATGCACGGTGTTTGAAATCATAAAAGCGGGCGGCTGGTTAATGCTGCCCATCATCATTTGTTCGATCGTTGCGACCGCGATCATCGTTGAAAGAGCATTGGCGCTGCGCGTCAGTAAAATTGCGCCGCCGCAGTTGCTGGCGGAAGTCTGGGGCTGGATTAAAAACAATCAGCTCGACGCGAATAAAATTCGCGAACTCAAACAATCGTCACCACTCGGTTTGTTATTTGCGACCGGACTCAGCAACGCGCGCCACGGCCGCGAAATAATGAAAGAAAGTCTTGAAGAAGCGGCATCCGTTGCGGTCTTCAACATGGAACGCTACATGAACGCGCTCGGCACGGTGGCGCTGGTTGCGCCAATGCTCGGTTTGATCGGCGCGGTGCTCGGCATTATCGATGTATTCAATCAGATTCGTTTTCATGGCACCGGCGATCCCGGCGTGCTCGCCGGCGGTATTTCGGAAGCGTTGATCACCACCGCCGCCGGTTTGATCGTCGCGGTGCCGACCACGATGATGCATCGCTTTTTCAATGGACGTATCAATGCATTGGTGCTGATGCTCGAACAGGAAACGCTGAAATTAGTGGATGCAGTACACGGCGATCGCAAAATCGAGTTCAAGGCCGATATGAAAGGATTGAGCTGATGAAGGAATTTGTCTGATGCGTTTCAAGCGAGCGAGCACCACCGATATCGACATGGGCAGCAATATCATCAACCTCGTCGATGTGCTGTTGCTGCTGCTGATTTTTTTCATGATCACCACCACGTTTTCGAAAAGCAGCCAGCTGGCGGTGCAGTTGCCGGAAGCGGACGGTACGCCGCCGGAGCGTGTCGAAAAACAAATCGAAATCATCATCACCGCGGATGGGCATTACACGATCAACGATCGCACCGTCGCTAAAAGCGATGTCGAGACACTGAAATCGGCACTCAGTGAAATTTCCGAAGGCGATACCGCATTGCCGTTAACGATCACCGCAGATGCGAATACGCCGCATCAAGCCGTGGTGCGTGCGATGGATGCAGCGGGGCAATTGGGTTTTGCACGGTTGAGTCTCACCACGCAAACACCGGAAGAAAAAAAATAAACCAATGAATTTCGATCAGCATTTGCAGCAGCGCTGGTACG
>CAMLJR010000132.1 GCA_946480345.1 uncultured Spongiibacteraceae bacterium | reverse complement strand
CCTGATCGCCGCCATGCTCGAAATCGAAAACATACGAAATGCCCTCTTCGCGCAGCAGCCTGTCGATAAATGCAAAATCGGTTTCGCGGTACTGTTGGCAATAGCTGCGTGGCGAATACGTTTGCGTGAGCTGGTGACGATAGCGAAAGCACTGCGCGAATACGGGATTGCGTTGAATGTGTTCGTCGAGGATCAAACCGACGATCTCGACCACGCTTTTGTCCTGAAACACGCGGCTGTTACGGCGCCACTTCAACGCGCTATAAGCCGGCTCGACTGTTAGTCCGTAGCGGGCAAAACCGCCATCGCTGCCGAGCTGCTGCGCGGCCGTGACCACACCTGACACCACGCGCTCACTGCCATCGTTGCGCTGAATCGCGATATCGACGCCGTGGCCGAGCAAGGCTTTTAATTCGAGCGTGACATCCGAGCTTAGGCATTCCACCGTGAATACGAACGGTGCCGAAATATGTTCTTCACCGGTGATGGTGTGCGGCAGTAATTCGCTATCGAGGCTGGCGTCGGAAAAATGCAGCGTGAATAAGCGCCGGTCCTGATTGAACGCCGAGGCAAAGGCTGCAAGCAGATTGGATAACACATCCATGCTGATGAATATTCCAATATATATTCAGTAACAAAAAAGCAGAGAGTCCGCGCCGAAGCGCGGACCTTGAACCCGATTAGGCGGCGACTTTATTCGTCGTCAAATCCCAACCAGCGTTGACGTTACCGCCACCGGTGCCATCAGCACGTTTTTGTTGCGCATAAGTCCATTTAATTTTGCCGTAAGAAAAACAAACGGTTTCGCTAGGGAAACCTTCGCCAGCAGTACCATTGGATGTGATGCTGGAAATTACAACCTGTTCCAGTTTCACTTCCATGTATTTCATTTTGTCGCCACCAGCACGGCAAAGCTCCAGAATGACTTCCTTGATGTGCTTGCCGCTTGCGCAAGCTTCGTAGATTTTCGGGCTGGCTTTGTCCAGCAGATGTTGAATGTTGAACGTATCAAAATCCACGCGTTCTGCTGTTGCGCCGCCAGCCGAACTTGCCGTCGCCGATGCAGGTTGAGCCATACCCTGACTGAATTGGGTTACCTCGATCCAATCCTTATGTTTATCATCCGTCGATTCGCCCGGAATTCCATCGATTTTCAAAAACGCATCAAACGCCATGTTTGACTCCTTGTCGAGTTTGTTGGGAGATAAAATTTCGCCACAATAAGCTCATCCTGAGCAACTCTTGTGGCACGCCAAAAACCATTTTCGGCGGTTTAATTCCAAGACGTTTCTCTCTCGGAGGTACCACCACATCCTTGTGTTAATTAAGCGATGAATCACATCGCTTATTCAGTGCGCGCCATATCAGCGGCTAGATTTCGGCAGCTCAGCAACCAAGCGCAAAGAAATCGTAAGCTCGTCCAATTGAAAATGCGGACGCAAGAAAGCAGCAGCGCGATAAACACCCGGCTTGCCAGGCACCTCGACCACATCTACTTGCGCCTCTCTCAGTGGGAACTTCGCTTTCGATTCCTGGCTGGCGGAATCATCTAAAAGCACATATTGCGAAAGCCATGTATTGAGATAATCCTGGACGCCTTGGCGAGAGGCGAAACTACCGATCTTGTCGCGCATGATCGCCTTCATGTAATGCGCTATACGCGACACTGCAAAAATATAAGGTAGCTGTGATGACAATCGCGCATTCGCATTCGCTACATCGGTGTTGTACACCTTGTTTTTCTGCGTCGATTGACCGCTGAAAAACGCCGCGTAATCCGTATTTTTGCAATGCACTAACGAAATGAAACCGAGATCGGATAACACTTTCTCGTTGCGATCAGTAATCGCCACTTCGGTCGGACACTTCAGTGCGATTTCGCCATCATCGGTTTGGAAGGTGTGAGTCGGTAAATTATTGACTAGCCCGCCGCCTTCAACACCGCGAATTGCCGCCAGCCAACCATAACTCGAAAATGCCTCTGTCAGACGCGTGGCGAATGCATAGGATGCATTTGTCCAAAGATATTTATCGTGATTCGAGCCATCACAATCTTCTTCGAAATTAAACTCCTCTACCGGAACGGTATTTCGCCCATACGGTAAACGCCCCAGTACGTTAGGCAGCACGAGGCCGACGTAACGCGAATCTTCCGTTTCTCGAAAGCCTTTCCACTTGGCGTACTCAACCGTATCGAACACTTTCGCCAGATCCCGCGGCTTACCGATATCGGTGAACGAATCCAAACCAAACAGCGTGGGCGATGCTGCGGAAATAAAAGGCGCGTGCGCAGCGGCAGCGACGTGAGAAACCTGATCGAGCAGATAGAAATCTTCTGCATGGCGCCCAAAATCGTAATCGCCTATCAATGCAGCGTAAGGACCACCACCGAAAGTGCCGTATTCTTCTTCGTAGACTTTTTTAAACAACGCGCTTTGATCGAAATCCGAGGCGGTCTTGAAATCCTTAATTAAATCTTTTTTAGAGGTATTCAAAACTTTGATTTTAAGCATAGTGCTGGTTTCAGACTCGCGAACGAGATATTTGAGTCCTCGCCATGACGCTTCGAGTTTCTGAAATTCAGGCGCATGCATAATGCTGTTCAATTGCGCTGAAATGAGTCGATCAAGCTCGGCTACGCGTGCATCGATGCTAGCCACCAAATCTGTAGAAACGGTTACGGTACCCGACAATACTTGATCGACCAATTCGCCAATCAAGTTTCGGGTGTGCGATTTTTCAGATTCATTTACCGCAACACGACTTTGATCAACGATGTCATTCAGCAGTGAACGCGCCTCCCCGACATCTTTTTCCTGCGCAACTTCGGCCGTCATAGTCATAAAATAATCTCCCTTTATTCGGCCGCTGTTTCAGCAGCAATGGTTTTCAGCTTTTCAGTGTCCCGCACAACCTCGTCGAGCAACTCTTCAAGCTTATCGTTACCGATAACTTTGTTTCGCAGATCGGAAAGCTTGCCGCGAATTTCCAGCAATTGTTTCAGTGGATCGACCTGATCGACGATACGACCTGGTTCGAAATCCTCAAGCTTCTCGAAATTCAGTTCGACTGCCATCCGGCTGTTATCGTCCTTTAATTTATTTTCGACTTGAAGAGTCAATCTGGGAGCCATACCTTTCAGCACGTCGTCAAAATTATCCTTGTCGATTTGAACGAATTTTCTATCCTTCAGCTTTTCGAGAGGCTCCTTTTTGTTTCCGCTGTAGTCGCCCATGACACCGAGTACGAATGGCAGCTCCTTTGTTTCTATGGCATCGCCAATTTCAACGTCATAAGTGATTTGAACGCGGGGCGGACGAACTCGTGATAACTTTTTCTGTGTACTCTCGTTGCTCATAACATGCTCCTCATGTCTGAATTTACTCGTAAGTGGTTAGGCGGCTGCCGATTTGTTTTGTGCAATCAAAGACTGATTGCAATGATGCTCCGGGCTCCGAAATAAGCCGCGTCAATGCATAGCTGATTTCCGGATAAAGTGGATGCGCGCACCAGGCTTCATGTTCGGAAGTAAGCATGAGGCCACGTACTTTGGCTGAATCGATCAATGGCAAAAGCGGCGAAAATTGATCCGAAAAAATATCGATTGCGATAACAATAAAATTTTCGCGAAAGAAAAAACCCGCGATGCGGCGCGAATCGCCAATGAGATTACCAATAAGCGTCAACCACACACTCACTACAAGAAGCGATGTACCCAGCTTGCCAGGGAGAGGAAGGACAACCTCTTGTGCAGTAACACGATGCGGAAAATGCCGAATGAAGCTCGCGTAAAAAGCTATATTTAAAAGAGCTTGCTCCAACTGAGCATGCGGATAAGCCATACACAAGATGCGATGCAAGTAATTCACATCGTGCCCATCAGCAAACATCAGTAATAGTCCATTAGCTAAATCGAAGTCAGTGCCGGTTTGTTGCGCGCTACCCGCAAACCCCTCCAGAAAACTCCGACAGCTCAACGCGTCCACCGAATTAACGATTGCGTTACTCAAATGGCCCAACAACCCGCTGTAAAACACTTCGTAAGCCAGCGGCAGTAGATGCAGGCGATCGCCAATTTCGATAGAGGTTCGCGAAACACCAGCCACTAGAGGGAAACGACGATATTCCTGATCATGGCTCGGATACTGGCCCCCGACGAACCAGGATTGTTTATCACGGCTTCGATACGCAAAAAGACTGGCCTCAGTGGCATCGTATGCAGATTCCCATCCCGCATTTTTCGACAACTTAACAACGGCATCGGCCAGCAGTTGATCATATTCATGCGCAACCGGAACGGTCGCATTCATCCGCACGAAATCGGCACGACGCGGCAACTTCCCAAATAGGGAATAGCTTGTAGCTTCTTTGATCTCGTCCTGACGCCAGAATGCGAAAGCCATCAATAAGCCTTAATTCACAATTTTCTTGGGAAGATTCAGATCTCGTAACGAACTCATCGCCAGTAAATTTGCGCCGGACACTTGGCGCAAATTGAACTTGATGGCAATTTTTTCGCTGCCTTTGCTATCGGGTGAATCGACCATCCACGTCAATTGTGTTGCGCCCTGAGAATTACTGGTGACCTTGGCGGCAGATACGAGGCGCGTCCAACCCATGCGGCCAGGGTGCGCCGCAACCGTGGCCGACACACCGGCAAACGTCACCACCGATAATTTCGCACCTTGTGCGCTCTGCATTATCGGCCAGGAAAACGTTGTCCATAATTGCGGTCCGTTTCGATAACGAAGCTGCTGACCATCAATTTCCAGGATTACTTCACTCAGCCCTGGAATCGGTACGGGCTGCAATTCAAATTGCGATTGCCCGCCCGCAAAAAATATTTTTTCCTGAATATCCGAAGCACGCGAAATATTCGCTAGGAACTCTCGCGTAAATGGCACCGACATGTTGAACCAACGTCGAGACGTGTAAACATTGCCTTTGCGTACCAAAAGTCCGCTTAAATCCTCATTAATAAATTTGTTGAGCGTACCTGCTTCCGGTTCAAGAAATTTCGCGATATCGGTAATCGGCGCTTCGTTGCTGGAGTCGACAAATGGATATTTGCCAGCGATGGTTGCCCAGTATGGCAACACGAGATGCTGCCAGTTTTGATTAATATCAGAATTTGCCAAGGGTATTAGAACCCCGTAGCTCGACGTGAAGGGGCGCAGCAATATCGGCTTTAGCACGTCACGCATCTCTGCGTCGGCACCTGCCAATAATTGACCATCCACAATTTGCATACCGGTAATCAGCTCTGAATCTCCCGCATCGGCGGTACTCTTCATCAGCTGCCGAGCCGACTTACCGGCGTCGCCGGACGATTGAATCGATTCCAGTCGCGACTTCACCTTTCCTAATGCACCGAAATATGGGACCAGCGTAGGCGACCCCTCCTTTTCGGATGTCATGCGGGCAAAGAGTGCAAATTTTTCCTCAACTTCACCTGCATCGACATTCGTTTGACGCTTTGCGCGTGAATCACTTTCGGACAATAAGCGATCGACGATAGCTTCTTTTATATTTTTCTCTTCCTTAAGAGGAGATTCTTTTAGAAATTGCGGATTATCCCATTCCGTTTCGTAAGCAACGCGTGCAAAAACCCGGCGCAACGGTGATTGATTGAAATCGCTGAGGCGATCTATCCCGTTAATAGACTCATTGATATTGCGAAAGCCATTTATCGATAATCCGGCAATAAATTTACGCCATTCGCTGGTATATGCCGCTTTATACATCGCCAGCAGTTCGCGCCTATTATTCTCGAAGTTCTCGGCATTAAGCTGCGGCACTCCACCGCTATTTTCGAGAACCCAGTCATCATCCTTGAAGGTTCCTCTACTAGCGTCGTCCACTGCCTGTCGCATATAACCCTCCCAGGCTGCGCGCGTATAAGCGGGCGAAACGCTATAGCTTCCGCTGATTAAATCGACGCCCGCGTTTTCTAAAACACGCGCTACGGTAAGTCGTGGATATTTATTAGTAGCTTGCGAAATCAGCTCGCTATAAATACGGTCCTTCGGTGATATTTTTTGTATTACGCCATTGAGATATTGGCGAGTCCCAACGACGATGGCCTCTTGATTTTCAATAGCAGGGGTTGATGATCGAGGAAACTGTAAAACATAATATTCAATAATGGCTTTCGCCACTTGGTGGATATTTTCTTGACTAGAAGAACCTCTATTTTCGTCCAACCAATTTTTCCAATGCTGCATTAAGTGCTCGGAAAGATACGACGCTTCCAGACGCTCTTTACGATGCATCATTAAATACGTTTTCAGGTCCTCGTAATATTGTTCCGTCGAAAGATTTGGCGCGTCCACGACCGCGTTATTACTGGTTTGTGTGCTACTGCCGGCCACCGTTAACAAACGGGTTTCAATATCCTTTTTCACAGGTGCTAACAGCAATTGCGAGATCTCGGCAACGTATATATTTTGCAATCGACTGACTAGCTCTTCGCCTTGATACAAACCGAATCCCATTGCACCGGGCCGGCCCTGCTCCAGCGCTTTCAGGCGCGTTTGAATAGTATTGAGTCTGTCGAGACGCTCTTTCATATCTGCAGAATCTGCCAGCGTCAGCTCATTCGTGATTTCATTGATCAGTTGCTGGTTGTGATAGAAAGACCAGCCCCATGCGCCGACCACGATGGAAAAAACAAAGACCCCCGCGAGCAATCCAACCCACCTGGTATGGCTGCGCGCAGTTTTTATTTGTCGACTGACTAGATGCTGATCGGGAAATATGACATCCCGAAACAGATCGCGTAAAAAATAGCTTTCGCTCTTGGGTGCTTTTGTCGTAGAAAATTCGGCGCCGGCAAGAGCGAATTTCGACGAAACACGTGCACCAGCAGGAATTTTTGGCGAACCTTCCTGCAAGGCACTGGTGAAATAAAATCCGCGTAATAGTGGATGCGTGTGGTAAGGATCATCTTCGAAAAGAATTTCGACAAATCGACTAACCGCACTGCGCATCGAATTAAATTCAATAGGAAACGCAAACAACGCAGGTCGAGAAATATCGCCTCGAGAAATTGCGAGCTTCTCGTTACCCATTTCCGCCAAGCCGCGAAACAGCTTTTCAAATTCCGCCGAAACCATCGCGGCGACATCAGCCGTTTTTTCCGCTTGCTCGTGCGATAGCGTCGCCCCCCAGACTTGAGAGCGCTGCTTCTCCGTCATATCTTCGAAAAACTGCGCGAAGCCACCTAATAGATCAATCTTTGTGAAAAATAAGTAGACCGGCACCTTGCGAGAAAACGCTCGATCAATCTCGTTAATGCGTGCGCGAATTTGACGCGCGTACTCGGCAAAGCCCTCGCTTTTATATTGCGCAAGCTCTGGAAACGAAATAGCAACCAAAATTCCGTTTATCGGCGTGCGTGGGCGGTTCGCTTTGAGCAGATGCAAAAATTCCAACCACTCAGTGCGATCTTCCGGTTGAACGGAATAACGACCTGCGGTATCAAGCAGTACGCCTTCCGTAGTGAAAAACCAATCGCAGTTTCGAGTTCCGCCCACACCGCGAATAGCGCGCGACCCCTGGTCGAGTGGAAATGTTAATCCTGAATTCTGGATAGCGCTGCTCTTGCCGGCGGCTGGGTGCCCGATAATCATGTACCAGGGCAACTCGTACAGCGCGGCTTTTCCGCGGGTATGACCGAGGTTGGATTTTTTGAGTGTGCTGATCGCCTCTAGTAATTGCTTACGTAATAATGCAATTTCACCGCGTTGCTCGGGAGTCGCCTGCATTACGGCCTGGTCGAGCTGCGCGCGAAACATACGCTCCACTACGGCACCCGCCCGCAGCGTAAACACACGCCCCACCAGTAATGCCACCACCCAAAAAATCATCACGGCGACGATCGCTATCAAGCGCTGCTCTAACGTGTTTAACCCAAACACATAGCCGAACAACCATATCGTTGCGATGACGAGAGCGAAGCCGATGGCCGAGAGTAATTTTAAATTGCGTAACAAGCGAAGCATCTTTCAATCCATGAGACAACAATAAATCCGAATTTCGAAAAATTTTAAGCGTTTTTAAAAATCATAGGTGGAAGGAAGGGGAGGAATTTTTATCCATAAAATCATTTGTAATCGTCCTGAATTTCGAAGTTACGG
>CAMLJR010000131.1 GCA_946480345.1 uncultured Spongiibacteraceae bacterium | reverse complement strand
TCATGCCGGACAGAATGCCGAACCAGGCAACCCAGCCGATGCCCGGGCCCCACGCGCGGACGCTGATCCATAACGACAGGCCTAACAGCAGCCAGCCACCTGTGCGAAAAAGCAGGTGTTGGCACGGTGAAAGCCCCGGCTTACTCGGACGCAATTGACGGTAATGGCGATCGAAACCTGCGCAAAGCGCGGTTAAGCCCGCATAGGCGATTCCACCGGCGGCCATCATTAGCGCAGCGCTCATGCTTGCACTCCTTGCAGCGCGGGCTTTTTAGGCGACGGCAGAGCTGCCTTTGCTATTTGCCTGCGCCAGGTCCGATAGGCTCCCCACGCAGATACCAATCCGACGGCCAACATAGCGATGTCGAAGCCCGCGAATACCCAATCTTCGGAGCGCACGCTGGGCACCAAGCCGCGATCGGTAGTGAAAGCGTTCAGCATCGGCAGTAATCCGAATGTCAGCGCAGCGATGCCGAGCTGTTCCGTCCATGCCTTTGCGGTGGGGCGCAGGGCAGCATGCAATAACATCGCGCCCCAGGTCAGAAACAGCGCATGTGTTTCCCATTCATCGCGCTGCAGCAGTTCGACAGGGAGTAGCCGGTTGGCCCAGAAAAAGGCAGCTACTCCGACCGGTAATCCGATTAACGTACCGATGTTTAATCGTTCGACGAGACGTAAGCCGAAGCCTTCGCCCCCCACCTTTTTATGTTCCCGCTGTCGTCGTTTGACGACCCACAACACCAGACCGGTTGCAATCATCGCCGAGCCCAGCAGGCCGGATAAGGCGTATAAGCCGCGCACTATCGGTCCGGCGAACAGGCCCTCATGTAGGCCGAGCAAAAAATCCCGCGCTGTTTTCGCGCCGGAGGTATTTGCTGGCCGCTGCTCCAGCAATGCGCCGCTGACTCCATCGAAAATATAAGTCTCGTTGCTGCGCGATACCGTTGGTTCGCTGCGGCGGTGCAATAACACCCGCGCGCTGGCGTCGCCCGGATTAATCACCTCGAAGCTTTCCACGCCGCCTTGGCCCCATAACCGTTCTCCCTCGCGCACTACATTGACGAGATCGGTCAGCGGCGCAGCGACACCCGCAGCCGGCATGTCGCGCATATTTCCGAACAATTCCTGATTGAAGCGTTTTTGCCCCTCGGCACTCGCGCCATACTGCGCCGCAGCTATCAGCGGCATGTAGGTTCCCGCCATGAACAGCAAGCCGGTGAATGTGATCATTACGTGGAAAGGGAGCGCCGATACGCTCAGCACATTGTGAGCATCAAGCCACGAGCGCTGTCCTTTTGCCGGACGAAACGTGAAAAAGTCCTTGAATATTTTGACGTGGATGATGATGCCGGTGATCAGCGCCACGAACATACCGAGCGTTGCGGCGCCTACCAGCCAGTGAGCGAGCGTTTTTGGCAGGTAATGCAAATTCCAGTGCATGCGATAGAGCAGCTGGCCGCCGCCGGTGTCGCGCGCTGCGAATGGCTCGCCGTTGGCAGGATCCAACAGCTTGTTGTTCTGGCCTCGATCTTTTCCCGGCCAGAACACGCGCAGATAAGGTTGATTGCGATCTACCGGCAGCGAGACAAACCAGCGCTTTGCTCCCGCAGCCTCTCGCTGTAGATATTCAACGGCGCTCGTCGCCAGCGGTGCGCTCGACAGGTCGTAGCGGGCCTGAGGCAACTCCGGCTTCATCCAGCGGTCGATCTCGGTATCGAAATAACCCAAGGTGCCGGTCAGGAAAATGAAATAGAGCATCCAGCCAGGCACCAAGCCGGACCATGTATGCAGCCACGCCATCGACTGCCGAAAAAAATCCTTCATACCGCTGCTCCATTACCCAGCAACCACGCCACAGCGCCGAAAACACCCGCAATCGACAACAAACCAAGCCAAGCCCGCATGGCGCTGCGCGCAGCGAATGCCCACAACACGGCGCCGGCATAGATTGGAAAACTGATGATCACCCCGATCATTACGCCATCCGCTCGCTCGAACGACATCAGCAGCAGTGTGCGCGCGAGCAAAATAGCGAACGTATTTGCGATCAGATAACCGCCGGCGAGGGCAGCCAGTAGACGAGATGCAATTGCGAGGCGGCGAGCAGAGCTGCCTTCTTCGAATGAGCGAGGTAACCGAATATCGGCGGGACGAGGGGTCATGAGGCGAGCCCAAAATCAGCAACATTGCCGAGCAAGATGAGGATGAGAATTGTTCTCATCTTAATGGATTGCACCTGCGCCGACAAGATGAGGGTTTGGTCGATATATGTCGTGGATTTGGCGTGCGGGCTTTTGCTTGAATTCATTTCGCCGCTTGATGGATCGCACGGGTAAACGGTGTTGAAAAAGATGGCATTTGATTCGGCGGGATTGATAATGCCCATCCGCTCGCCCCATGAATTTGGGCGAAATTAAAGGCTTTCTATCGGTGGAGGCTGCGTCGCTTCCATCCTCCATCTTTTACTGAAGAGAAATTCCCATCGATGAATTCAACCGCGTTGCCTCTGCATTACAAACAAACCGGCGATCATGGCGATCATGTGATGTTGCTGCACGGGTTGTTCGGCTCCGGCGACAATCTGGGCGCGCTGGCGAAGTCGCTTGTCGCCGAATTTCGGGTAACGCAGGTCGATTTGCGCAATCACGGACGTTCGCCGCACAGCGACGATATGAGCCTTTCGGCATTGGCGGACGACGTGCGGGTTTTGCAGCGCAGCTTAAACATCGAACGCAGTCATTTTGTCGGCCACTCGCTAGGCGGCAAAGTGGCGATGCAGCTTGCGCTGAGCGCTGCCGACGGCGTCGATCGACTCGTGGTTGCAGACATCGCTCCCGTTGCCTATACGCCGCACCATGCGCAAATCTTTGCCGGTCTGCAAAGCGTTGAACTCGATACGTTACAAAGCCGCCAGCAAGCCGATCAGCAATTGGCGAAATTCGTTGACGATGCAGGTGTGCGCCAATTTTTGCTGAAGAGTTTGTTTCGCGATGAAGATGGGTTTCGGTGGCGCTTCAATTTACCGGTACTGGCGGCACGTTATCCGCAAATGCTGGCGGCGCCGACGGGTACGTCATTTTCCGGGCAAACCTTGTTTATCAAGGGTGGCGATTCGGATTACATCATTGCCGAATATGAAGCGACGATGCGTCAGTTGTTTCCCAACTTCGAGTTCAAAATGATTCCGGGCACCGGTCATTGGTTGCACGGTGAGAAGCCGGATGTTTTCAATGCGCTGGTGCAGCGATTTCTACTCGCGAATAACGAATAAAAGAGCGCAGAAATAAAAAGCCCCGCAGTTGCGGGGCTGAAAAGAACTAGAGAGACCTGAACGGGGTGTTACCTGCGCAATCCTTTGCGCGTGCGCATTACTTGCCTTGCGCGCGGAAGTACGGAATGACGTACTTGCCGATGTTGCGGATGGTTTCGAGCTGCGCCCATTGCGGCACGGTGCCCATTTGGCAGATGAACAGGATTTCATCGGCGCCGGCTTGAATCAGACGGCCGACATAATCGCGACAATCATCGACAGTCCCGTAAGCATGGTTCGGGTTCAACATTGCGAGTTGTGGATCGCTGAAGTCTACCTTCACTTTTTCCGAAGCAAAGTTGGTGCTGATTTCTTCGGTGATCGAGGTGTTCATGATCAGCTCGCCCTTGCTGTTGCGGCTGACCAGCTCGGTGTCCTGCCATTTGGTCGGGTCGGGTTGTGGGCCACCGCTGTACCAATGCGCCAGCGATTCCATGAAATAACGTTGACCTTTGATGCCGAGGTTGCGCGCTTTGGCGCTGTCCTCGAGTACCAGCGTTGGGCACAGCGCCGCGAGATGCTGGTGCGGACGATAACCGACCTGATCTTCCGCTTTGCGGTTGGCGTACGCTTCGCGATAGATCGCATTTTTCTTCGCGATATCTTCCGGGCCGCCGAAGCCGAGTACCAGACAACCCATGCCGCGCGAACCGGCGCGAACCAGGGTTTCGGTATTGGTGACCGCGAGATACATCAGCGGGTGCGGATCCTGGTAGGGCTTCGGATGAATCGGGCGACGCGGGATCTTGACGTATTTGCCGTCGTGCTCGATCTCGTCCTTGGTCATGATTTCCGGGATTAGATACATCGCTTCGTCGATCATCGGCTGCAACTCGGCCAGGTCATAACCGAAACTGCCGGCTTCCTGTTGCGTGCCGCCTTTGCCGACGCCAAAATGCACGCGGCCTTTCGACAGCAAATCGAGCGTCGCAATGCGCTCGGCGACTTTGATCGGATGGTTCATCGCCGGTGGCAGACAAACCACACCGTGGCCGATACCGATACGCGAGGTTTTGCCCGCGACGAAAGCGAGGAAGGTTTCCGGCGCGCTCATGTGCGCATAGTTGGACAGGGCGGTGTGCTCGACGGCCCACACGTTGTCGAAGCCCATTTGCTCCGCCAGCACTACCTGTTCGACGCATTCATCGAAAATCTGGCGGTCGCCGGCGCGCGACGAATCGGTAGTCTGCGCTTCATAAATCAGGGAAAACTTCATTTTTCTGACCTCGCGATCTAAAAGGTACGGTTATCGACTTATAAGAAAGGCTGGCAAATACGTAGAAATAAAGGATGTCCAGCTTTGATCTGGATCAATTATGAAAACCATGCCGCCTAGTGGCAATCGTCTATTTTAGGTAGTGCATCTGGAGCTCCCCATGCAGGTAATGGATCTCACCATTTACAGTGAGTTGCTTGATCGGCTGTATGAAGGCCCGTTCGAACCGCATCCATTCCATGCGTTTCTCGATCGGCTGCGCGAATGTCTCGATCTCGTAAATTGCACGTTGATGTTGCGTGCGCCCGATACCACTGACGATGGACTCATCATCACATCCGGTCAGGGTTTGCCGCCTACCAATATCGATGCGATCGGCGCGCATTGGGCCTACACCTACAACTATTACATGATCGATCCGCTCAACAACGTGCCGTTGAATAAAGTGGTTTTAATCGACGAAGTTGTTCCGGAAAACAAATTGCGCGCCAGCGAATATTTCAAAATGTGCATGGAGCTGCACGATGTTCGCTACTGCGCCGCCATCGATATGCTTACCGATACCAACCAGCGTTTTTCTCTGCGGATGTGCCGACGGCCAAGTCAGACCAACTTCACCGAGGATGAACGCCGCTTCATCGACTTGTTGCGTTCGCACATACGGCGTGCCGTATCGACAAGCGTAAAACTGGTGCAGCTCGACTCCGAACGTCAGATGTATGCAAAAGCGATTTCCGGTCGCGATATTGGCGTCGTGATGCTCGACAAGCACGGCCATATTCTGCGCAGTAATGCGGTAGCGGATCGATGGTTTCGCGAACGCGATGGCATGAGCAGCCTGCATAACGAAATTCATATTTCCCAGCGCAGCGATCTCAATGAAAAATTGCGCAAGCTGATCGCTGAAACGCTCGAAGCCCAACAGCGCGACGAACCGTTGCCGGTGCAAGCGCTGGCGGTACCGCGCCCATCCGGCAAAACCGATTATCAATTGGTGATTAAAGCCATTCCGGTCGATCGCTATATGGCGCAGAAAGATACCCCGCATTTGACGGTATTCATCAGCGATCCCGAAGCTAACGTGGGGATTTCCGCACGCACTTTAATCACGTTATACAAATTGACGCCGACCGAAGCCGCACTGAGCATTCAACTTGCCGAAGGCAAAAGTCTCGAAGAAATTGCGCAGGGGTTGAGCATTACGGTGAACACAGCGCGTGCGCATTTGCGCTCGGTATTTCAAAAGACCGGTGTGACGCAACAATCGATGCTGGTCAGCCTGGTTTTAAAAAGTCTGGCGGCATTGCCCTGAACCGTTTTAGCTAACGCAAAACCTGCGCGGTTTGCGGGCCGCTTCATGGAAGTTGGTTAGGAAATGTCTACACTCTCTGTGCATTTGATCACCGATGGTCGAGCACAGAGGCGATATGCAACGCATAGTCGTATTGAATCCAAAAGGCGGGTCCGGAAAAACCACCGTGGCGACAAATCTCGCCAGTTATTTCGCATCGAGCGGCAAAAAGACCGCGCTGATGGATTACGACAGCCAGGGTTCGAGTACTTATTGGGTGGGGCAACGCTCGGTCGAATTGCCGCCCGTTCAAATTATCCCTGCCTATAAACATCCGATCGGTGTCACGCGTAACTGGTTTCTGCGAGTGGAACCGAATACCGAATGCTTGATTATCGACACTGCCGCTGCCGTCGATTTCCGCGCGTTTCAGCGCACCTTGCATGAAGCCACTGCGATAGTGATTCCGGTGTTGCCATCGGATGTCGATATTCATGCGGTGGCGAATTGCATCGGTCAATTAATGACGACCGCGAAAATCAATCGCGAGGAGCAGCGCATTGCGGTGATCGCGAACCGCGTGCGCAAAAATACGCGCGTGTATCAGCGCTTGGTTTATTTCCTCAATTCGCTGCAAATTCCCTTTCTAACCACCCTTCGCGATACGCAGAATTACATCAATGCGACATCGAGTGGCACCGGTATTTTCGAGATGCCGATGATCAAAGTGCGCGAAGACATCGAAGCGTGGCAGCCTCTAGTGCAATGGCTGGCAGTGCGTGCGCAGAACGATGTGCATGCCAGCGATAACGCGGTAACGCCGAAACACAAAGCCGAAATATCCGCAGCATCCAATCAGAATTAGTTCAAACATTTGCAGCAACATCGACCATACCGTTGGTCAACGCCCGCAAATCTTCATCGCCGATAACAAATGGCGGCATCGCATAAATAAATTTGCCGAACGGACGTACCCACAAACCCCGATCGACGAATTGTTGCTGCAGCCGAGCTACTTTGATCGGCTCGCGCATTTCAATGACACCGATTGCGCCGAGGATCCGTATATCGACGACACTCGACAATGCGCGTGCCGGCTCAAGTCCTTCTCGTAAACGCTGAGCGATATTACGCACTGTGCGTTGCCACGGTTGCGAAATCAGTAATTCGATACTTGCGCAGGCAATCGCGCACGCCAATGCGTTCGCCATGAAAGTGGGGCCGTGCATCAATGCGCCTGGCTCGCCGCTGCAAATACCATTGGCGATCCGATCGGTGCATAGCGTCGCAGCCAGCGTTAAATAACCACCGGTAATCGCTTTGCCGAGACACATAATGTCGGGGCTGATGTTTGCGTGTTCGCACGCAAATAATTTGCCGGTGCGGCCAAAACCAGTCGCGATTTCGTCGCAGATCAGCAGCACACCATGCTCGTCGCATAGGCGTCGCACATGCTGAAGATATTCGGCTGAATAAAAATGCATTCCACCAGCCGCTTGCACGATCGGTTCGAGAATCAGCGCGGCGATATTCTCATGGTGATCGATCAGAATTTTTTTCAGTGAATCGAGTTCGCTGTTGTCAAATGGCTCGCCGAATTTTGTATGCGGCTTATCGGCAAAAAATTGTTGCGCAACGACGCCGCCGAATAAGTGGTGCATGCCCTCGACCGGATCGCACACCGACATCGCCATGAACGTATCGCCGTGATAACCGCCACGTATCGTCAGCAATTTATTTTTTTTGCGTTGCCCTTGGGCGATCCAGAATTGCAGCGCCATTTTGATAGCGATTTCGACGGCGACCGAACCCGAATCGCTAAAAAATACTTTTGTCAGCGGCGCGGGCGTCAAATTCACTAACAATTGCCCGAGTCTTACGGCGGCGGGATGCGTGAGTCCGCCGAACATCACGTTCGACATCGCCGCGAGTTGTTGTTGCGCGGCCGCATTCAACACCGGATGGTTGTAGCCGTGCATCGCACTCCACCACGAGCTGGTGCCATCGATAAGCTCACGGCCATCGGCGAGCTGCAAGCGCACGCCTTTTGCTGCGACGACGGGATAAACCGGCGATGGATCGATCATGGATGCGTACGGATGCCATAGATGTTCGCGATCGAATCGTAGCGAATCGTTTCCAGAAAACTCGTTGGCGGCAGGCATGAGGCTTCTTTTTCCTGAAATTGAAGCCCGCATTGTATGTAAAACCGATATTGGGTATGTAACGGATATTGGGCATCTAACCGATATTGGGTATGTAGCGAATACTGAGTATGTACGGGACAAAAACACCTCAATGCCGTCGGCCCGTTTTCCCGACTGC
>CAMLJR010000130.1 GCA_946480345.1 uncultured Spongiibacteraceae bacterium | reverse complement strand
TCGGTGACCGAACCGGCGCCGACCCGCGATCACACCGAGCGCATGCTTGGCGGTTTCGGTTATCCGGTCGAACGTCGCGGCAATGCAACGGTCGCCATCAGAAGCGGCGGAAAATTACGTGCAACCGCGATCGATGTGCCGGCCGATATTTCTTCTGCCACCTTCTTTATGGTTGCTGCGGCGATTACTCCAGAGTCGGATATCACGCTGACACATGTGGGCATTAATCCGACCCGAATTGGCGTAATTAATATTCTCAAACTGATGGGCGCGAATTTGACCGTTTCGAACGAGCGAGAAGTTGGCGGCGAGCCGGTCGCCGATATTCGCGTGCGTTACGCACCGCTGCAGGGTATCGACATTCCCGAAGATCAGGTGCCGCTGGCGATCGATGAATTCCCGGCGCTTTTTATTGCAGCCGCGTGCGCGCAAGGGAAAACCGTTTTGCGTGGCGCCGAGGAATTGCGTGTTAAGGAAAGCGATCGGATTCAGGTGATGGTTGATGGTTTATGTACGCTGGGTATCGACGCGCAGCCTACGCCTGATGGCGCAGTCATCAATGGCGGTCAGTTGCAGGGAGGTTCTATTAATAGTCATCACGATCATCGCATCGCCATGTCGTTCGCGATCGCTTCGCTGCGCGCGAGCGCGCCGATTCGAGTCGAAGATTGCGATAACGTGGCAACTTCGTTTCCGAATTTCGTCGAGCTCGCGCAGCACGTCGGCATGCAAATCGAGGTGCAGCGCTGATGCCGCGCTCCGTTCCGATCCTGACGATCGATGGCCCGAGCGGCTCGGGAAAGGGCACGCTCGCGCAGATGCTCGCGCGACATCTCAATTGGCATTTGCTCGATAGCGGCGCGTTGTACCGCATTGTCGGTATTGTCGCGGTCGAGAAAGGTATCGATCTCGATGATGAGTCGGCGTTGGCTGCGGTAGCCAAGCACTTAAAAATTGAATTCGCGCCTGGTCAGCACGGTGAGCCAACCGCTGTGTTACTCGACGGTCGCGATATCAGTTCGGCGGTGCGCAGCGAGCAATCTGGTTATTACGCGTCGCGCGTGGCGGTGTTTCCTGCCGTGCGAGCGGCGTTGTTGGCGCGTCAGCGTGCCTTCGCGCGCAAGCCCGGATTGGTCGCCGATGGGCGCGATATGGGGACCGCGGTATTCGTCAACGCACCGTTGAAAATCTTCCTGACTGCCTCCGCCGAAGAGCGTGCGCAACGCCGCTATAAGCAGTTGATCGATAAAGGTGAAAGTGTTAACCTCGCGGCCCTTTTAGAGGACATCCGCCTGCGCGATCAACGCGATAGCGAACGCGCGGTGGCTCCGCTGAAGCCAGCGCTTGATGCCGTCATTATCGATAGCACCGCGCTGGTGATTGAGCAGGTGTTCCAGCATTCGCTGGAATTACTGCGAGAACGTAATCTGATCTGATCGACTTCGAAAAACCAGCTGTCGCAGCCGATCGGTTAATCAATAAGACCCACATGAGCTGGTCGTGTGGGAGGAACAGTAATGTTCCATTTCTAGGTGAGTGTTATGAGCGAAAGCTTTGCTGAGTTATTTGAAGAAAGTTTAAAAACCATCGATATGCATCCCGGTTCGATCGTTACCGGTGTAGTAATCGACATTGATGATGACTGGGTTACCGTTCATGCCGGTCTGAAATCCGAAGGCGTTATTCCGCGCAGCCAGTTCGAAAATGAAAAAGGCGAACTGAAGCTGGAAATCGGCGACGAAGTTCAAGTCGCGCTGGAAGCAGTCGAAGATGGTTGGGGCGAAACCCGCCTGTCACGCGAAAAAGCAAAGCGCGCCGAAGCCTGGAAAGATCTGGAAAAAGCCTGCGAACAAGAAGCCGTGGTCAAAGGCGTTATCAACGGCAAGGTCAAAGGTGGTTTCACCGTCGACATCAACACCATCCGTGCGTTCCTGCCGGGTTCGTTGGTCGATGTGCGTCCGGTGCGCGATACGCTGCATCTGGAAGGCAAAGAACTCGAATTCAAAGTCATCAAGCTCGATCAGAAACGCAACAACGTTGTCGTTTCGCGTCGCGCGGTGCTTGAGCAAGCGAACAGTGCAGAGCGCGAGCAACTGCTCGGTGCGTTGCAGGAAGGCATGGCAGTCAAAGGTATAGTCAAGAACCTCACCGACTACGGCGCATTCGTCGATCTCGGTGGCGTCGATGGTCTGTTGCACATTACCGATATGGCGTGGAAGCGCATCAAGCATCCGAGCGAAATCGTCAATGTTGGCGATGAAATCGACGTCAAGATTCTCAAGTTCGATCGCGAGCGCAACCGCGTATCGCTCGGCCTGAAACAACTTGGCGCCGATCCGTGGGTCGAAATCACCCGTCGCTATCCAGAAGGCACTCGCGTTCGCGCGAAAGTCACCAATCTCACCGACTACGGCTGCTTCGCTGAGCTCGAAGAAGGCGTTGAAGGTTTGGTGCACGTGTCCGAAATGGATTGGACCAACAAGAACATTCATCCGTCCAAAGTTGTTCAAGTGGGCGATGAAGTCGATGTGATGGTTCTCGATATCGATGAAGAACGTCGTCGTATTTCCCTCGGCATCAAACAGTGCCAGGAAAATCCGTGGGATGCATTCGGTCGCCGCTTCAGCAAAGGCGATAAGATTTCCGGCGGCATCAAGTCGATCACCGACTTCGGTATCTTCATCGGTCTCGATGGCAACATCGATGGTCTCGTTCATTTGTCCGATATTTCTTGGAACGAAGCTGGCGAAGAAGCCGTGCGTAAATTCAAGAAAGGCGATGAGATCGAAACCGTTATTCTGTCGATCGATCCAGAGCGCGAGCGTATTTCGCTGGGTATCAAGCAACTCGAGCAGGATCCGTTCACCAGCTATGTCGGCACTAACGACAAAGGCTCGATCGTGAATGGCGTCATCAAAGAAGTCGATGCCAAAGCTGCTATCATTACGCTGGCGCCTGAAATCGAGGGTACGTTGAAGGCCTCCGAAATCAGCCGCGATAAAGTAGAAGATGCACGCAATGCGCTGAAAGTTGGCGATAGCATCGAAGTCAAAATCATCAGTGTTGATCGTAAAAATCGTGTGATCGCTCTGTCCGTCAAAGCCAAGGACATCGATGACGAAAAAGAAGCGGTGCGTGCGCACCGTGAGCAGGAAACCGAACAATCGGCTCCCGCGACGATCGGTGATTTGATCAAAGCGCAAATGCAAAACCAGGAGTAAGTCATAACGCGTCGGCGAGCTGCTTAGCTATTTCAGTTCGCCGATGCAGTGACTCTGCTGCTGGCAAAAAAAGGGCAGGGGAACGAAATGACTAAATCCGAATTGATCGAACGTATTGCCGCCAAGCAGCCGCAATTGTCTATCAAGGATATTGAGCTTGCGGTTAAGGCGATCCTTGAGCACATGTCGCAAACGTTGGCGACGGGCGAGCGAATCGAAATCCGCGGTTTCGGCAGTTTTTCACTGCACTATCGCGAGCCGCGTCAGGGGCGTAATCCCAAGACCGGTGATACGGTAGAACTTGCGGGTAAATACGTACCGCATTTCAAGCCGGGTAAGGAAATGCGTGAGCGGGTAAACCTTAGCATTCAGGATCATCATTGAGTGCTGCGGTGAATCCGGACTAAGAAACGGTATGATCATCGATCATGCCGTTTTTTTTTGTTAAAACTTCCGAATGAGGTGATCAATGCGTTGGCTGACTCGCGCGCTGATAGCGTTGTTGCTGTTATTGGTGCTGATTTTCGGTTTGCTGTTTTCTCTGCAGAACGCGCAAAGCGTGCCGCTCGATTTATTAGCGTTGCAGTTGCGTGATCGTCCGCTGGCTGTCTGGTTATTGGCTGCTTTTGCGCTCGGCGGTTTTGCCGGAATGCTTGCGAGCAGCGTCGCATTGCTTCGATTACAAGCGCATCGCTATCGATTGCGACGCCGGCTTGAGCAATGTGAAAGAGAATTGACCGAGCTGAAAGCTGAGCGAGTTGAAAGAAGCGGCGCTGCGATCCTGACATGACAATGTTCTGGCTCTTCCTACTGGTTTTCACTGCCATCGCATGCGGTTGGCTACTCGGTCGTTTCGCGGGTGGCGCATCCGCTCTTCCAGGCGGCGCGACAGCAGCCTATCGTCAATATTTTCGCGGGCTTAATTATCTGCTGAACGATCGGCCTGACGAGGCTATCGATGCGTTTATTCAAACGCTCGAAGTCAATAAAGAAACCTTCGAAACCCATCTTGCGTTGGGTAATCTGATGCGACGTAACGGCGATGTTGAGCAAGCGATACGCATCCACCAAAATTTACTGGCACGACCCAATTTACCTCCCTTGCAGTTACAACGAGCCAATCTCGAATTGGCGCACGATTACATCAGTGCGGGCCTCTATGATCGTGCCGAGCGTCTACTGCTCGATCTGGTTCAAAGTTCCGAAGAGTTACGCGCGATAAGCTTGCGTCATCTCGTGGAAATTTATCAGTCCGAACGCGATTGGACCAAAGCCATCGAAACGGCAACGCGTCTAATGCCGCGTCGCAATTTATTTTTAAGTTCGCCCGATCCGGATCCGATACTCGATGCCGCGATAGCGCATTTTCATTGTGAGCTCGCGCAAAATGGTCTGGATAAAAACGAATTCGACGCCGCGCGTGCTCATCTGCAACAGGCGTTGATACGCGATCCAAAATGTGTACGCGCCTCGTTGCTCGAAGGCATGTTGGAATATCGCTCCGGCCAATTTCAGACCGCTATCGACGCATTGCATCGGATACCTGCGCAGAATCCAGCGTTGTTGCCTGAGGCAATCGATACGCTGCGCGCATGCTATGACGCAATGGGAATTCGTGAGCAGCTGACGGATTATCTGCGCGAACAGCTTGCGCAATTCGCGTCGACGCGGCTCATATTGGCGATTGGCGAAGAAATCGCGCATCGCGATGGTCACGCCGCAGCGGAATGTTTTCTTGCGGAACAAATTCGTGCGCGTCCGACATTGCGCGGCGTCGCGTATTGGCTGTCGTTGAAAAGCCGCGCAGAAATTTCGAGTACCAACGCAGAAGCATCCCCAGCCGCCCAGGACCAGTTGGATGAAATGCTCCGTGGCGTACTGCAAAAATTGCTAGCGGGTAAGCCCGCTTATCAGTGCACTCATTGCGGATTTTCAGGGCGCCAATTGCACTGGTCGTGTCCGCGTTGCAAACATTGGAATACATTGCAGCCCATTGTCGGCGGCGAAGGAGAATGAATGTCTATCAGCTCATCAATCATCGTTGCACTCGATTATTCTGATCGCGCTGATGCAGAGGCGATGGCCGACCAACTCGATCCTTCGTTGTGTCGCGTCAAAATAGGTAAGGAATTATTCACGCGCGCAGGCCCCGATTTAGTAAAAGCATTGGTGCAACGTGGGTTCGATGTATTCCTCGATTTAAAATTTCACGATATTCCTAACACCACCGCCGCTGCGGTAGCGGCTGCGGCAGAACTCGGTGTCTGGATGGTCAACGTGCACGCGAGCGGCGGCGCAAAAATGATGACAGCAGCCCGCGCTGCGCTGACTCCATTCGGTAGCGATGCGCCACTGCTCATAGCCGTGACAGTACTGACGAGTATGGACTCGGAGCAGTTACATACCATTGGTCTCGATGTTAGCCCGGCGACTCAGGTGTTGCGTCTTGCGAAGTTGGCGCATGAGTGCGGCATGGACGGCGTCGTCTGTTCGGCGCAGGAAACGACCATGCTCCGCAACGAATTGGGGCGACCTTTCGCCTTGGTCACCCCCGGAATTCGTCCGGCCGGTGCCGATGTAAACGACCAGTCGCGCATCGCTACACCGGCCGATGCTCTTGCGGCCGGCAGCGATTATCTGGTGATTGGGAGACCCATCACGCGCAGTGACGATCCATTATGTGCGCTGCGTAACATTGCGAGCGAAATCGGTATTGCAGTCTAAGTTTTCGCTGCGGTAATTTACGCGCGCCGCAGGATGTGCGGCAAAGGAAGCCAACTAACCGTCGACTCTTGGAGAAAACGACATGGAATTTAAAACTGCTGTTCGCAATGTTTTTCTCGCACTCTCATTAGCCTCCGTCACACTCCCTGCTTGGTGTGCAGCCGAAGCTCAGGCGGCCGCGAAGCCGGTCAACATTAACACCGCCGACGCATCGGTTTTGGCGGAGGGCCTCAAAGGTGTTGGTCAATCGAAAGCCCAAGCTATCGTTGCCTATCGCAAAGAGCATGGGCCATTCAAATCGGCCGAGCAGCTGTCTGAAGTGAAGGGGATCGGCGATAAATTGGTACAGGACAATCGCGATCGCATCGTAGTGAAATAAAGCGAACGTAATTGTTTTAAAAAGGCCGCTTGATGCGGCCTTTTTATTGGATATCCATTTCCTAAAACCGTTAGCTCATCCAGATAAACGATGGGACATTAGCGGGCGAATGGTAGACTTCGGCAACTCCCGCCACTCATGACAGCGAGCTCGACAATGGCTTATATCGATGTATTTAACGGCGACGCAGATGGCATCTGCGCCTTGGTGCAATTGCGAAATGCGGAGCCTGTCGAATCGACATTGATTACCGGCGTTAAGCGCGATATCGAGTTGGTCGATAAGGTGTCAGCAGGCGCGGGCGACAAAATTACGGTACTCGATATATCGATGGACAAAAACCGCAAAGGCGTTGAGCGCGTGCTCGCAGCTGGCGCAGAGGTTTTCTATGTCGATCACCATTTTGCCGGTGATATTCCGACGAGCCCCAAGATGCAGGCGATCATTAACGAAGCGCCCGATGTATGCACCAGTCTTCTTATCAACGGCCATCTCAAAGGACAATTCTGCGCATGGGCCGTTGTCGGCGCATTCGGCGACAATTTGAAAAACAGCGCTTTGGCGGCGGCAAAAAGCTTATCGGTTAACGATGCCGAGTTGAAATCGATGGAGAATCTCGGCACTTATATCAACTACAACGGCTACGGCGAAAATATTTCTGATCTGCATTTTTCGCCAGAGAATTTATTTAAATTGCTCAGCCCATACTCGAATCCGCTCGATTTTATTCGCGATAGCCGCGAGCAATTTGAAAAGCTCGAAAATGGTTACAACGATGATATGCATTCGGCTGCATCGCTTCAACCGGAGCGCGCGACGGCATCGACTGCGGTGTTCATTTTGCCGAATCAGGCCTGGGCGCGCCGGGTCAGTGGCGTATACAGCAATGATCTGACTAATCAATATCCGGAACGCGCACATGCCGTTTTGACCGAGAAAAGTAATGGCAATTATTTGGTCAGCGTGCGTGCACCATTGCGCCGCAAAACAGGTGCCGACGAATTGTGCCGTCGTTTTCCTACCGGTGGTGGTCGAGCGGCAGCAGCGGGTATCAATGATCTTCCACAAGCAATGCTCGGTGATTTTATCGAGCAGTTCTCCGCTTTTTACACCGTATAGATTAGTACTGCATCTATGAAATTTATTTCAATGTAGAAAGCAGTTTATCGATTGCCGCGACACACTCCGCCTCATTCAACAACGGTGCGTGTCCGCGGTTTTTAACTTCGACGATGCTCAGAGCCGGCTTTTCCTGCTTCATTCTTGATACTGTTTCGGCACTCAAAATATCCGATGTCGCTCCGCGCAAAACCAGAATGGGCGTGTTCTGTATCTGCGCGTAAACCTGCCATAAATCTTGTGTTGGTGGTGTAGGCGCTTCGCGAAATGCGCGACCGATATTCGGATCCGAGTCGAGAACAGGAACACCGCTTTCGTTTTCGCGAAAATATTTTTTGGCGTATGCCAGCCATTGTGCATCGTTCAAGTCGGGAAGTGCGTCGCCGTAAATTACTTTTGCCTGATCGACAGCTTCGTTCCAGGAATTAACGAGCGGCAGTTTGCCGGCGTATTGCGCAATGCGTGCAAGGCCACGCGGATCGATTTCGGGGCCGGCATCGTTCAGCACGATACCGGCGACGCGCTGCGGCTGTTGGACCGCCATCAACATTGCCATCAACGCGCCGAGCGATGTGCCGACGATTGCGAAGCGATCGATATGCAAGTTATCCAATAATGCCCAGGCATCCTTTACGTATGTTGCGGGATGGTAGTTACGCCACTGTGGATCGTAAGCGGAAAAGCCGCGCCCACGAATGTCAGGGGTAATGACGCGATAGCGATTTTGTAAATGCTGGGCA
>CAMLJR010000129.1 GCA_946480345.1 uncultured Spongiibacteraceae bacterium | reverse complement strand
CTTCCGATCTAGGAAACGTAGTCTTAAGCCAGTTAGCCAGTTCTTGCGCACGGACGGGGTACTTCGGCTTTTCTTTTTGCCAAGACAATGTGCCACGAAAGCCCGTAAGTGGTATCCCCGATCTCATTAGTGCAGCCGACAAGTTAATTGCGCATTGATTGGCATAAACCTTTTGGTCAAGGACTGGTGTATCTCCTTTAATGTTCGGGTGATTGTTCCAAATCGTCTGAAAACTAGGCATCTTGCCTTCCTCCGTGGGTTGAATTTAAAACCTAACGTCGATAGCGGTTATTGCAGCTTGGCTTCCTGATATTTGCGGAACGCTTTCATCAACATCACCACCTGTAATTGAGGATTACGTAAGAATACTCACAACCACCCCCGCTCCGAAAACGACACACAATCGCTGTCGCCGACAATCACATGATCGAGCAATCGGATATCGACGAGTGCGAGTGCATCGCGCAGGCGGTCGGTGATGCGGTGATCGGATTGACTCGGTTCGGCGACGCCGGATGGGTGGTTGTGCGCGACGATCACCGCCGACGCGTTGTGGCGCAGGCAGCGTTTGACGACTTCGCGCGGGTAGACCGCAGCGCCATCGATCGTGCCGTAAAACAGCGGTTCGAAGGCGAGCACGCGATGGCGGTTGTCGAGAAACAACACCGCGAACACTTCACGCGCTTCATTGCGTAACTGCGCGCGTAAATATTGGCGGGTCAATTGCGGGCTGTTGAGCACATCGCCTTCGCGCAGCGCTTCGTGCAAATGGCGGCGCGCCATTTCGAGCACGGCCTGCAATTGCGCGAATTTCGCTTCGCCGAGTCCATGTGCGGAACAAAATTCGCGATGCGGCGCGTCGAGTAATGGCCGCAGTCCGCCGAAGCGATCAAGCAAATCGCGCGCAAGATCGACGGCGGTTTTGCCGGCAACGCCGGTGCGTAAAAATATCGCCAGTAATTCGGCATCGGATAATGCTGTCGCGCCGCGCGCCAGCAGTTTTTCGCGCGGCCGTTCCTGCGCCGGCCAATCGGTAATTGCCATTCGCCCTCCCTGGGTCTGTCGTTATGCTGCGATCCCTGCCGTTCGGCAAAGATGTTATCTTAACAACGTTTTTTTCGTCGCCAATCCGCTCGAATGCAGCATTGTGGCGGCGTTAACACTCACGACAGCGGATTTCCTATCACGATGGCGACGCTCACTAACCGACATATTCTGCTCGGCATCACCGGCGGCATCGCCGCGTATAAAGCCGCTGAGCTGACGCGCCGTTTACAGAATCTCGGAGCGACGGTTCGCGTCGTGATGACAAACGCCGCGCAACAGTTCATTACGCCGCTGACCCTGCAAGCATTGTCCGGTAATCCCGTGCATACCGACCTGCTCGATCCCGCCGCCGAAGCCGCGATGGGGCATATCGAATTGGCGCGCTGGGCCGATCTGGTCGTGATCGCGCCGGCGAGTGCCGATTTCATCGCGCGGTTTGTGCATGGTCACGCCGACGATCTGCTGACGACGTTGTGTCTCGCCACGCCGGCGCCGATCGCGATTGCGCCGGCAATGAATCAGGGCATGTGGCGGGATGCGAGTACGCAGGCAAATATCGCGTTGCTGCGCGAACGCAATGTACGCATTTGGGGACCGGCGGAAGGCGAGCAGGCGTGCGGCGATGTCGGGCCGGGGCGGATGCTCGAACCCGATCAACTCGCGCAACTGGCCGCTGACGTTTTTCCTTCGCGCCTACTCGATGGCAAGCGCGTGTTGATCACCGCCGGGCCGACGCGCGAAGCGATCGATCCGGTGCGCTACATCAGCAATCACAGCTCCGGCAAAATGGGTTTCGCACTGGCGCAGGCTGCGATCGATGCCGGCGCGCAGGTCACGCTGATCGCCGGTCCTGTGACGCTCGAAACCCCGAAGCATGCCACGCGCGTCGATGTGGAAAGCGCGCAGCAAATGTACGACGCGACACTGGAACACGCGCCGGCGTGCGATATTTTTATTGCGGCAGCGGCGGTCGCGGATTATCGACCGAGTGCGATCGCCGACCACAAAATCAAAAAGCAAAACGACGAAATGACATTAACGCTGGTGCGCAATCCGGATATCGTCAGCGCCGTGGCGCAACTGCGGCCAAAACCGTTTACCGTCGGCTTCGCGGCGGAAACGCAAAATGTCGGCGACTATGCGCGCGATAAACTGGAGCGCAAAAATCTCGACATGATCGTCGCGAATAATGTCGCCCAACCGGGCATCGGTTTTAACAGCGATAACAACGCGGTCACTGCGCTTTGGCGCGATGGCGAAATGCAGATCGGCGAACGCTCGAAGATGCTGATCGCGCGCGAACTGCTGGTATTGATCGACCGACAGATGCATTTGCAGATCGCTTGATGCGTTTGTCGTTCGTCTGATGTATGTGTCGATGCCGATATTCGCAGCTCAATAGCGGCCAGCATCCGGCAGACACCTCTAATAATTGCTTCAGTGTTAAGGAATGACGGGAACCATGGCAAAAAAGACAACGGAAAAACGGGCACCCAACACACGGAACAGCGTGATCAAAATTGTCGTTCGCGGTGCCGCGATCGGCTTGGCTGCGGTGATCGCCAGCTTTGTTTATCTGATCGTCCTCGCAATACCCGAACACAATCGCCAAGTCGCACAGCAAATGAGTACGGCGATTGCCGTCACGCAGGCGGAAAGCGTGAACACGTTATTGCAGCAGTGGCAGAGCCGGCTGCAAAACTTCGGGCGCGATCCCGAACTGCTCGACGCTTTCAATACGCAAGCCGATCTCACCGCGTTGCAGGCGCGCGCGCAAATTGCATTTCCGGAAGCATTGCAAACGCGGCTGATCGCACTCGGCCCGCTCGGCATTGCCAGCGTTGACAACAATCAAGCTGGATTGCGCAACAACATCGAGGCCGACATGCTGCGCCGCGCATCCAACGGCAGCGCGGTCCAGCCCGAGGCCTATCAGCTCGATAAAAAATGGGTGATTTCGTTCGCGCAGCCGGTGATGGGCGCAGACAGTAAATATGCGGCGGGCGCGATTCTGGTCACGCTGCCCGCCTCCTATCTGGAGCAAATCCTCGCCCGCCAACTCGGCAATCATGGCTCGATCGATATCGCGCAGCTGGCTGGCAACAACGGCGTTAATTTCGCGCATGCGGGCAACGGCGATGTTGCCGAGGCGACTTATGCAGCGACGTTGAGCGTGCCCAATTGGAAATTGCAGTTCGCGCCGGCAAGCATCTGGCTGAAATCGTCGCAGCAATCGATTTTGCTGCCGTTGCTGCTCGCGGCGCTGTGCTGCGTGGCGATTCTGCTCGGCGTGTTGTTGTCGGCTCGCGATTTCCGACGCGCGCTCGAACGCAGCCTGCAAGCTCTGCTCGGCAGTCATGCGGCGGAATTACCGGGCTTCGCCGAGGCCCGCGAGCAAATGCAGCGCAAGCAACCGCCGGCGCCAGCGCCGGCGAAAGTTGCCGCCCCTGCCCCGGCCGCGCCCCCCGTACCTGCTCAGATTGTCGAAGAAGTGGCGGAGCTGCCGGTGCAAATGCCGGACACGATTTTTCGCGCATACGACATTCGCGGTATTGCCGCACAGCAACTCACCGACGACATCGTCTATCAGATTGGGCTCGGTATCGGCAGCGAAGCGGTCGATCGCGGTCAGCAGCAGATCATCGTCGCGCGCGATGGCCGCGCCAGCAGCGATGCCATCGCCGACGCCTTGATGCGCGGGCTGCGGGATAGCGGCCGCGATGTCATCGATATCGGTCTGGCACCGACGCCGCTGATGTATTTCGCAACGCACCATCTCGACACGCAAAGCGGCGTGATGGTCACCGGCAGCCATAACGCCGCTGCGTACAACGGCGTGAAGATGGTGATTGGCGGCAAAACCTTATCCGGCCGCGCCATTCAGGCGTTGAAGGAACGCATTCAGCAGCGCCGCTTCAGCAAGGGCAAAGGCAGCTACCGCACCGAATACATTCAGGATCGCTATGTCGACTACATCATCAACGACGTCGCCATCGCACAACCGCTGAAGATCGTCATCGACGCCGGCAATGGCGTCGCGGGCATGATCGCGCCGCGCCTGTTCCAGGAACTCGGTTGCGAAGTGATTCCGCTGTATTGCGATGTTGACCCCGCGTTTCCGCATCACGATCCAGACCCGACCATCGCCGACAACCTGCGCGATCTCGTCCAGCTGGTGCATGAAAACGGCGCCGATCTGGGCATCGCATTCGACGGCGATGCCGATCGCGTTGCGGTGGTCACCGGCAGCGGTGAAATCGTGCCCGCCGATCGCCTGCTGATGGTGCTCGCGCAGGATGTGGTCGCGCGCAACCCAGGCGCCGACGTGTTGTTCGACGTGAAATGCAGCCGCAGCCTGAACAGTGTCATCAGCAGTTTTGGCGGACGCCCGATCATGTGGAAAGCCGGTCATTCGTTCATGAAGGAAAAAATGGCCGAAACCGGCGCGCTGCTCGGCGGCGAATTCAGCGGCCATATCTTCTTCAACGAACGCTGGTTCGGTTTCGACGACGGTATGTATGCCGCCGCACGACTGATCGAAATTCTCAGCACCACCGATCCGAATCTCGACAATCAGCTCGCCGCGCTGCCGCAAACGGTAAGCACGCCGGAGCTGAAAATCGATAGCGACGAAACGGCTAAATTCGCGCTGATGGAAAAACTTTCGCTGAATGGAAAATTCGGCGACGGCAAGCTCACCACGCTCGATGGCATTCGCGTCGATTTTCCCGATGGCTGGGGGCTCGTGCGCGCTTCGAATACATCGCCCGCGTTGACGCTGCGCTTCGAGGCCGACAACGAAGCCGCGCTCGAGCGCATCCAAACGTTATTCAAAGAGCAGCTTGCTGCGATTGATCCAAACCTTCGCTTTGGTTTCTAATGCGCGGGTTTTCGAATCCGCGCCTAATCAAGCCACACACCAGCCGAGTGCTATCACGTTGAGAACCGCCATGTCCCTGAGCCGTGAATCCGCCAGCAATGTCGCCAGTGTTTTGACCGAAGCGCTGCCGTATATCCAGCGCTTCACCGGCAAAACCATCGTGGTGAAATTCGGCGGCAACGCGATGGTCGCCGACGATCTAACCGCGAGCTTCGCGCGCGATATCGTGCTGATGAAACTCGTGGGTATGAATCCGGTTGTCGTGCACGGCGGCGGTCCGCAGATCAACGATCTGCTGAACAAACTCAATATCAAATCCGAATTCATTGGCGGCATGCGCGTTACCGATAGCGCGACGATGGATGTCGTCGAGATGGTGCTCGGCGGCAGCGTCAATAAAGCGCTGGTGACGTTATTGAATCGCAGTGGCGGCAAAGCGATCGGCATCACCGGCAAAGACGGCGGCCTGATTCGCGCGCGCAAAATGCTCGTCACCCATAAAACGCCGGAAATGGCGCAGGCCGAAATTGTCGATGTCGGTCAGGTCGGCGAAGTGCAGGCGATCGACACCAGCATTATCGATACGCTGGTCGCGAGCAATTTCATTCCGGTGATTGCGCCGATCGGCTTCGACGATAACGGCGCGTCCTACAACATCAACGCCGATCTGGTCGCCGGCAAAATCGCCGAAGTATTGAAAGCCGAGAAATTGATGCTGCTAACCAACGTGTCCGGCTTGCAGGATAAATCCGGTAATGTGCTGACCGGTCTGACCACGCGTCAGGTGGACGATTTAATCGCCGATGGCACGATTTACGGCGGTATGCTGCCGAAAATTCAATGCGCGCTCGATGCCGTCAAAGGTGGTGTCAACAGTGCGCACATTATCGATGGCCGCGTACCGCATGCGGTATTGCTCGAAATCTTTACCGATGAAGGCGTGGGAACGCTGATTACCAATCGTCGGATTTAATGAGCCCGGCAGAAAAATTCTGCTTAAATTGCTGCGCCGCCACGACGCATCGCGGCCTTTTTATTGGCGCGAACACCGCTGAACGATGCACATCGAATGCGGCCTTCGCAATATGACTCAACCACAACAACCATAACGCCGCCATGAGCAAAAACTCTCCACGTCGCCAACAAATTCTGCAAGCGCTGGCTCAAATGCTTGAGGCCAGCCCGGGCGAGCGCATCACCACCGCCGGTCTCGCGAAGACCGTCGGTGTTTCCGAAGCGGCGCTGTATCGACACTTTCCCAGCAAGGGCAAGATGTTCGAAGGGTTAATCGAATTTATCGAAGAAACGATCTTCGAGCGCGTGGCTCTGATCATTCGCGAAGAACAGGCGGTGATGACGCGCTGCGAAAAAATACTCGGACTGCTGCTGGCTTTTGCGGAGCGCAATCCCGGTATCAGCCGCATTCTCACCGGCGATGCGTTGACTGGCGAAACCGAACGGCTTCGAACTCGCATCAACCAGTTTTACGAACGGCTGGAAACACAGATCAAACAAATATTGCGCGAAGCCGAAATGCGCGAAGGCGTGCGCACCACGGTTACTGTCTCAACGGCGGCGAACTTATTGATGGCGTTGGTAGAGGGGCGTATTTCGCAATTCGTGCGCTCCGGCTTTAAACGCTTACCCACTGAATATTGGCAGGATCAATGGCCGGTGATGATGGAAGGTTTCTTCAAAGCCGTGCCGATTTCGCGCAGCCAGAGCGTTTAGTTAATCCGAGCGCTTAATTATCGGCAGCGCCACTTGAGCTGCTGCGTCGATAGTCGACCACATCCTGCAGGGTTTTGAAGCGATCGATGTCTTTCTGGTAATTGCTGCGGGTTGCTTCTTTTTCTCTCAAGCGTTCCGCAATCGAATCTTCGATGGTTGCCGCTTCCGTTTTTAATTTTGCGATATTGCTAACGACGGCTTCCGGCACCTGACTGCCGCGCCGCTCGGTGTCGGCAGCTTTTTCCTGCTCGTGCTCGACCTGCGCTTTCGTCGCCTGCAAGTTACCGCGCAGAATACTTAACCGCACATCGATTTCGCGCAATGCACGATCGCGGGCCGCATTAATATCGTCGACGCTGCTATACCGCAGCAGCAGATTTTTATCCCATTCGCGTAAACGCTTGGCTTCAGCTTCGGATTTGCGCTTGCGCTCGCCTTCGATGCCAGTCAATTGACGCGGAACGGTTTCGAGCACGCGCCCATCGGGCGAAAGAATTTCATAACCATTTTTGGCAAATTCCGGCGGCACGTGATCGTTGAGCGTCGGCACACCTTTTTCATTGATGTAGCGGTACAGCTGCTTGGCCTGCGCAACCGTCGACAACGACGCTGCGGCAATTAACGACAGCAACAGCGCGATACGTTTTGCGCCGCACCCAATGCGTTTCACTAGATTCACCTTTTTATTCGGTCGAATGGAGGCAATCGTAACTGCCACTCAAACTCCATATTCATTGCGATATTTCTGCACGCGCTCGACATCGGTCGCCGCGCCATGATTGTGCAGATACTGCACGATATGCTCAAGGCTAATAATGCTGAACACCGGAATGCCGTAGTCGCGCTCGACTTCCTGGATCGCCGATAACTCGCCGCGGCCGCGCTCCTGCCGATTCAGGCCGATGACGACACCGGCTGGCTCGGCACCAGCCGCGCGAATAATATCGACAACCTCGCGCACGGCAGTGCCGGCGGTGATCACATCGTCGATGATCAGCACGCGGCCCGTGAGTTTCGCGCCGACCAACGTGCCGCCTTCGCCATGGTCTTTTGCTTCTTTGCGATTGTACGCATACGGCACATCGCGCCCGAATTGTTCAGCGAGCGCGCACGCGGTCGCCGCAGCGAGAGGGATACCCTTATAGGCCGGGCCAAATAAAACATCGAACGGTGTCGCGCTCGCGACGATGGTTTCCGCATAACAGCGCCCAAGTTGCCACAGTGCGGCACCCGAACAGAAACGGCCGGCATTAAAAAAATACGGACTGACGCGCCCCGACTTCAGCGTGAATTCGCCGAAACTCAATGCTTGTTGGGCGATCGCCAATTCGATAAAGCGCTGCTGATATGCGTGCATGAATACGGTTACCACTTCGATCTGCGTAAAAACCGCGGCATTTTACCCCAGCCCTCGGGTTTAAACGCTTCCGGTTACAACGTTTAATTGATTTGAAGGTTTACGGTTCGGATAGCGGCTCAGGTATCATAGCGCCTCGACTTCGCCGAGGCCGTTATGCGTATTATCAGTTT
>CAMLJR010000128.1 GCA_946480345.1 uncultured Spongiibacteraceae bacterium | reverse complement strand
AACGACGGATCGAATATTCGATTCAACACGAACGCGAGCCGGACGCCGGCGCGTTGTAATTGCAGCCGCGCGATTTCCTTCGCTCTATTTTGATAATTGTTATCGAGCCGATAGCTGCCATCCGGCAATGGTTCGGGCAATCGTCGGTAAATATCTCCGCGTGCAATGCGCCATGCTTCGGTCGCCCAGTCGCGTGCGTTACCGCGCTGCCAGCGTGCGAGTTCCTGTGCGGAGATCGGCATCGTCAAGTTGGCCACGATACTTTCGGTGTCGCGCCCCAGTCTGCGTATTACCTCGCCATCCCAGTAGCCGTGCAGAGACATACGTTTATTGGCGCCGATAATGACCGTTGCGCGACTGCCGCCGTTATCGTTGTTATTGCTCGCGTGTAACGGCTGATGTAAATCGCCGATCAGATGCAACAAAAATTGCAATGCGCGCAGGCGTTCGTGCGCATCCGTATTTGCGTCGCCTAATTCATTTTCGAACTGTTCGATTTTATCGACGATGCAAGTTTTGTCGGGGCCGGTCGATGCCGGGCCCTCCAGCGGTGGAAAGTTAAAGCATGCGCTATCTAAATCGGGATGTTGCAAATCGAGGTTAACGAAGTGCCAGCGGTAGGTTTGTTGATAGCGCAGCTTGGTAGTGTTGCGATCGCTGTCGCGGTATTCATCGGCCCATGTCGATTGCGCCGCGATATCAGGGCCGGTCAAGCCGCTGTTGTCCGTTGCCAGCAATCGCGACACTTTTTCCCGCGCCGTTGGTGTCATGAACTGCCAGGCTATCAGCGCGGTGACTTCGTGGCCGCGATCGCCCCATGCAAAAGTGTTAGGCGATAGCAGCGCAGTGACGAGCAGTACCGCTAAATTAAGGGCGCGCATCATTGTGCGAGAAACAATTGGTTCGGTGAGGCGCGATTTTTAATCATTTTTATCGATAGCAATTGGTCGATCAACGTTTGCCAGCGCTGTGTTGTCATGCTGCCGAGCGGGGCATTGTGGTCGGGAACGATCAGTGGTTTTTGCGCGGCGGCGCTATCGGCGAAGGTTTGTGCGTCCATCGCTTTGTTAATTACGCTCATCGCGCGATTGGTGGGCTCGGGGTTAAGCAGGTATTCGCTCCAACCTGCGCGTACTGCAGCAATCATTTTTTTCACTTGCTCGGGATTTTGTTGCAGATTTTCGCGCGTCGTCGCCAATACCGTTGTGTACGGGTTATATCCGCTATCGGCGATTAAAAATGTTTTTACATTGATCCCGGCTTTTTTTGCTGCGAGCGGTTCGCTGGTGACGAAACACTGCTGCGAAATTTTTTTATCGTTTTGAAAATTACCCAGACCGCCGAGATAGGGCGCGGTAGTGACTTTGATCGGCGCATATTTTTGTTTGAAAAACTGCGCGTATGCGAGGCCGGATTGCCACAGCAACAATCCATCGCTGTGCATCACGTCATCGATACGGGTAAAGCCGCGCTCCGTATGGGTCATGATGCCTTGCGGATTGGTTTGGTAGGTCGCGAACAGCGCAACGATATTGTTCGCGCCGCGATCGTGCGCGATGACAATTTCATCGCCCGAGACGATTGCGTAATTCACTTTGCCGGCAGCGAGCATTTGCACGGTGGGCGTGCCGGAGCCGCCTTCGGTGATGTTTACGTCGAGTCCATTGTCGCGATAAAAATTTCTTACCTGTGCCGCATAAAAACCACCGAATTGCGGTTCCGCTTTCCAGTTCAGCGCGAGCGTAATCGGCGCGGCGCTGGCATGCAGACAAAATACGGCTGCCGCGAACGCAATCAATTGTTTCAGCATTACGATTTCCTCAAATAGGGCCGGCGACGGGCGATGAGCGCGCTGATCGCATCGATCGCGAGAATCAACGCTAACGCAAGCAGGCTGGACATCAGTACACCGCTAAAAACCAAATCGACACGTTGTTGCGTGCGCGCGGCGTCGATCAAACTGCCGAGACCGCCGCCTGCGATAAATTCGCCGACGATGGCACCGATCACCGATAGACCGACCGCAATCCGCAGGCCAGTCAGAATGTAGGGAAGCGCGGAGGGAATCTGCAATTTAAAAATCATTTTCCGGCGCGACGGTCGATACAGCTGAAACACTTCTTTAAGCAACGGGTCGGTTTGCTGCAATCCCGTTAATGTATTCGCCAGAATCGGAAATAGCGAGACGATAAATGCCGATGCTTTCACGGTCGGTTGGCCGAAACCGAACCAGATCACTAACAACGGCGCAATCGCAATGATCGGCACCGTCTGAAAAAAAATACAGAAAGGCAGTACGGCTTTGCGCAGCAACGGAATCGAAAAAAACAACACCGCCATCGTGACGCCAATAGTGAAACTCATGCCGAGTCCCCAGCCGATCGATAAGGTCGTCGATTGCAGCGCTGCAACGATGTCGCGCCAGTTATCGTGTGTCGCGATCAAAATATCGCGTGGCGAAGGCAATAAATAATTCGGCACCCATTGTTTGGCAACGATCAATTGCCATGCCGCGAGCACTAACAGCAGAAATATCCAGGCCGGTAATTTGTCGCTCAGTATCTTTGTCAGCGCGAATCGTGTCATAGGTTTTGTCCGGCAGCAGATTGTTCAGTTTCATCTGCTTCAATCTCAGCTGCTTCAATAGAAAAAAAGCGCTGCGAGAGCTGCTTTGCGATTCCAATAAATTCGGCGCTTAGTTTGGTGTCCTGATTACGCGCGCCGAACTCTATCGATTGCACTGTGTCGATGTTTCCATTGCGATTCATCAACAACACCTGATCGCCGAGATAAACAGCTTCGGCAATCGAGTGCGTGACGAACACATATTGCAGTGACAGCGTGGATTTCAGTTCGAGCAATAAATCCTGCAAGCGAAACCGTGTGCGTTCGTCGAGTGCAGCGAAGGGTTCGTCGAGCAGCAATAAGCGCGGCTTTGTCACCAGCGCGCGCGCGAGGGCGGTGCGCATTTGCATGCCGCCGCTCAGTTCATGCGGGAAATGATGCAAGCGTTCGCCGAGGCCGAGTTTGTGTAACAGCTCGATTGCATGCTGCGTTGCGCCGCTATTTTTTTCACTCTGTAATTCGAGCGGCAATAACACGTTTTCGAGCGCGGTGCGCCACGGCACAAGGCGTGGTTCCTGGAACACATAAGTCATCTGCGCTCGCAGCGGCGGATCGATTTCGATGCTGCCGGCGCTCGGTTGTTCGAGTCCCATGATCAAACGCAGCAACGTGGTTTTGCCGCAGCCCGATGGACCCAGCAGCGACAGGCTTGCGCCCGCCGGTAACGCAAACGACAAATCGCGGATTATGTCGCGCTGCATCGCGAAATTTTTGCGCAAATGATTAATGCGAATGGCGAAGTCGGTCATGGGCGCGCTTTGGTTGAAGTGACCGGCAATTCTCGGCGACAAGTGTGTGCGAGGCAACAGCGCATACGGCACAATGCGTTTTCGTTTGAATCGAGCATTGTTTACCGGGTATTAGCCAATGATTGAAGACATCGACCACGCCGCGCTGTCAGTGCCGAATCTTGAACGGGCGCTCGCGTTTTATTGCGATGTGCTGGGTTTTCGTGTCGAGGTACGCAGCGATTGGGGTGCCGGTACCGAGCTGAGCGATTCCGTGCTGGGGCAGAAAGATACCGCGGCTAAATCGGCGCTGCTTCGCGTCGGTAATTCGCGTATCGAATTATTCGAATATCAATCGCCGCGGCCCGCCATACAGAATCCGCAACGCCCGGTATGGGATCACGGCATCACGCATCTGTGTTTTAACGTGCGCGATATTCATGCGGAGCACGAGCGACTGCTGGCAGCTGGTGTCGAGTTTTTCAGCGAACCGGTGCGTATGGGGCGCTGGCAATTCGTTTACGGACGCGATCCGTTTGGCAATGCATTCGAGCTGAAACAGCGCGACCGCTAAGGAACAATTTCCGACGCTCGCCCCGTTTTTCAGAGGTTCCTTAATCCAAATGGCGGGTATCCGCGCGCAGAGTTTTGCGGACAAAATGCCGTCAAGCGTGCAGAATACCGGCCTTATTTTCTCGACCTATTCCATCGATAAGAGGTAGAAATCATGAAAGCAGTTCGCCTGAAAGATCACAGCGTGTGTGTTTCCAATGTTGCAGCGCCGTCCGGCGAAGGCGTCCGCGTGAAGGTTGTTTCGGCGGGAATCTGCGGTTCCGATCTGCACTTCATGTCGATGGGTTTTCCGATTCCATTCACGCTCGGCCACGAAGTCTCCGGCATCACCGACGACGGTACACCGGTGGCGATTGAACCCACCCTGTATTGCGGCCATTGCGCACAGTGCGTGACCGGCGCGTACAACATGTGCGAGCGCGGTTCGTCGGCGGTGATTGGCGTCGGGCGCGATGGCGGTATGGCCGAGGAATTGATCGTACCGGCACATAATCTGGTGCCGCTGCCTTCAGTGGTTGCAGTGCAGGATGCGTGTCTGGTCGAGCCGCTGTCGGTGGCGGTGCGCGGCATTGCCATGTGCAATCTCACCGATCGCCATCGGGTCGCAATTATCGGCGGCGGCACCATCGGTCTTTGTGCAGTGGCGATTGCCAAGGCTGCCACCGAGCATGTGCATCTCTATGCTCGTCACGATGTGCAGAAGCGTGCAGGCGAAGTGCTCGGGGCGAAGCTCGAAGGCGCCGGTAATTGCGACGTGGTGATCGACTGCGCCGGTACCGATGCCTCGATGCTGCAATCGGTGAATCTGTGCAAACCCGGTGGCACCATTCTGCTGTTGGCGACCTACTGGGGCGGCCTCAATCTGCCTGCCAACGAAATCATGATGAAGGAAATCCGCATTCTGTCGTCGATGGCGCAGGCGCGTCAGGGCCTGGTGCGCGACGTCGATGTCGCAGCTGCGGCGATGGCGAAGAATCCGAATATCGCGAAAGCACTGATCACGCACCGTATGCCGATCGATGCGGCCGTAGAGGCATTCTCGATTGCCGGCAATCGTGCCGCAGGCGCGATCAAAGTGACGCTGAATCCCTAAATAAAATTTTCGCCGAATCAATAATTGCTCAAATAAAAAAGGACAGCATGCTGTCCTTTTTTTATCGGTAAAAATGCGGCGATTGCCGTTGTATCTATCGATTCTTCAGCGAAGCCAGATCGATCACGAAGCGGTAATGCACATCGCTTTTCAACATGCGCTCGTATGCGGTGTTGATGTACTCCATATCGATCATTTCCACATCGCAGGTGATGCCGTGTTCGGCGCAGAAATCGAGCATTTCCTGCGTTTCAGCGATGCCACCGATCAGCGAGCCGGCGATCTGACGACGGCCGAATACGAGCGGCAGCGTATGTACGGTCGGCTCGATGTTGCCAATCAGGCCGAGCAGCACCAGCGTGCCGTCGATTTTCAGCGTCCATAGATACGGATTCATATCGTGCGCCGTTGGCACGGTGTCGATAATGAAATCGAAACGGGCGAACGCCGCTTTCATCTGCTCAGCATCGGTCGATAGCACCACTTGATCGGCGCCGAGCCGGCGTGCTTCTTGTTCCTTGTCGGGGCTGCGCGTGAACAGCGTGACTTCTGCACCCATCGCCTTCGCCAGTTTTAGCGCCATGTGACCGAGGCCGCCGAGACCGACCACCGCAACTTTATGGCCGGCGCCAATCTTCCAGTGCCGCAGCGGTGAATACGTGGTGATGCCGGCGCACAGCAGCGGCGCGGCGCTTTTCGGGTCGAGTTTGTCGGGAATGCGCAGCACGAAGCTGTCGCGCACGACGATGCGCTCCGAATAGCCGCCGTGTGTTGGCTGGCCATCGCGGCGGTCGATCCCGCCGTAAGTCGGCGTGTTGAATTCGGCGCAGTATTGTTCTTCGCCGTGGTTGCAGGGTCCGCAATGGCCGCACGCATCGACCATGCAGCCGACACCGACCATGTCGCCGGTTTTGAAGCGCGTGACGTCGGTGCCGACCGCAGTGACGCGGCCGACAATTTCATGGCCCGGCACGATGGGGTAGTGCGTGAAGCCCCAGTCGTTGTGCACGGTGTGCAGATCCGAATGGCAGACGCCGCAGTACAGAATCTCGATCGCGACGTCGTCGCTGCGCAGATCGCGGCGCACGAGTTCAAAAGGGCCGAGTTTCTGGTCAGCGGCAAAGGCGGCATAGGCACGAGTGGGTTGGGTCATGTTGTCTCCTCAGATCATGTGTAGATGGTGGATGTCGGACAGGCATTTGCGAATGAAGCTATCCGACAAATGCGGAATGTCTTTGTGCGCGCCGACGCCGAGTTGACGCACCGCCTCGCGGAAGCGGGCAGCCGGTATCAAGGAGCTGAATTCCGCCGGCATCGGCTGTGCCAATTGATGCAGCAACGGCAGCGACGATTGCTGCCGTTGTTTCTCTGGCAGCCCGCGCAGCGCGGTTTTAAAACGGTCGAGCCAGTCGGCGTAATCGTCGATCCGTCGGATCGGATAACCGGCCGCGATTGCCCAATCGACAAAGCGGTCGAGCGAAACGCCGTCGTCATGCGGATTGACGACATGGTAAGTGCGATAGCCTTCGCGTGCACTCGCGCCCAGTGTCGCGATCGCCTTGGCGCTGAAATCGGCGGGCAGGCCATCGTAATGCGCTTTCGCCAGATCGCCGGTATAGAACGAGCGCGGCGCCAGGCCGGTGACAACGACGCTGAACAGCCAGCGCGTGAACATATCGGGCACGTTGATCTGGCCCTTGAACCGGCTGTGCGCGAGGATCATGTCCGAGCGGAATACCGCCACCGGCAGACCAAACCGCTCATGCGCGTCGCGCAGCAATACTTCGCCGGCCCATTTGCTGTTCGCATAGCCATCGGCGTAATGGCTCGCGCCAAGGCGGCGGACCGGCGTCACCGTGCGGACATCGGCCTCCTCGTCCATCACGCCGTCTGGCAGCATGGCCGCCGCGACTGTCGATACGTTGTGGATCGGCTTCAGCCGTTGCGTAATCGCCAGTCGAATCAGTTCGGCGGTGCCGACCACATTCGCGCCGAACAATTGCTGGTACGGCAGCACATGGTTGACGAAGGCAGCGGGGTGGACGATCACATCGACACTGGTCGCGAGCCGCTGCCAGTCGCCATAGCTGAGGCCCAGATCGGGCTCGCCGATATCGCCGGCCAGTACTTCCAGATGTTTCGCTGCGAGTTGTTCGAAGTGTTGTTTCAGCTCGACATCGCCGCTGTCGAAGGCGGCGGCAATCCGCTTATACGCCGCAGTGGCATCCTGGCCGCGGGCGATACAGATCACGCGCCCGCCGACGGCGCTCATGCGCTCAAGCCATTCGAGACACAGGAAGCGGCCGAGGTAGCCGTTCGCTCCGGTCAGCAGCACGGTGCGAACCTCATCGGCCGGCGGTGCCGCCTTGCGCGCGTTGGCGAGCGTATCGGCATCGATGAATTTATCGAGCGTCAGATCGCTGGCGTGAATCTCGGTGGCACCGCGACCATGCACCGAAGCGAAGCTGGCGCGGCGATGGGCATTTTCGCGCCCGCGCTCGATGAACTCAGCCAGCTGCTGCAATGTGCCGGAGGGGCTGTTGATAACCGATGCCGGCACGTCGATTTCGTAGATATCCTGCAGCAGCAGCGAGCACGACAGCGCCGACAGCGAATCGCCGCCGAGCTGGGCGAAGCTGCACGGCGTCGACAGATCGAGCGTTTCGAGGCCGAGCGTAGCTTGCAGCGCGCGACGCAGCGTTTCCAGCACCGGTGCGTTGCGCCCTTCGCGGCGCAATATCTGCAATTCTTCGGCCTGGGTGGACGCGATGTCGTCGTACAGCTGCTCCAGGCGCGGCGCATAGCGCTCCTTGAATTTCGGGCGCTGATATTTGCCGATACCGGCGAGCAGGCCGTTCTCGACACTGAACGGCTCGTGCTCAACGATGAAATCGCGCGGTATTTCATACGCGTTCAGCTGTTCGGTCTGCGCGACCTGGTTGATCGCATCGCGCAATGCGGCCTTGATCGCCGCCGCATCGTCGGCGATACCGAGTCGGCGCAGCGCATCCTCGCTGGGTACGAATACGCCGAGCAGAAAAGCGCGCTCGCTGGTGCCGTACAAAAATGCCTGCCGAATCAGCGGATCGCCGTTGGTGAACAATGCTTCCAGCCGCGCGATGGCGACGAACTCACCCTGTGCGAGCTTCAGTACGTTGTTGCGACGGTCGAGGTATACCAGATGATCCGGCTCGATCTCGGCCATGATGTCGCCGGTGCGGTAGTAGCCGTCGGCATCGAACACACCGGCGGTGACTTCCGGGCGCTTGTAGTAACCGAGCATGACGTTGCGCGTTTTGACTAACAGCTCGCCG
>CAMLJR010000127.1 GCA_946480345.1 uncultured Spongiibacteraceae bacterium | reverse complement strand
CAAAACGACACTCTGGAAGTCACTCGTGTTTCTAGCCTCGGCATCTGGCTGCGCGCGCACGATAAAAAATTCTTTCTTTCCTATTACGATTTTCCGCGATTTAAAAATAAACCGCTGCAGGCTGTGCTGCATGTTGAAGAAGCGGCGCCGGGGAGTTTTTATTGGCCTGAAATTCAATTTCAGTTAGGAATTGATGCTATTACCCGAAATCACTAGCGCTGTCGTTGTTACAGAAAGCCGCGATCGCCCTATTGTTATCGTTACATTTTCTTAAAAACGTCTACCGTACTCGAACGCTAAATTACAAAAACAACACTAACCCCCCCTCCTTAAACCTCAGTAATATCTATCCGGCTTTCTAATAAAAATTATTCAACAATCGATAAACATTCGGATCAAAAAAATTATTCCATCAATAATAATTATGCGGCTGCCATATCGACGTCGCACGTCACGAGGTAACGCTCATGAATGACACAACGATCACCGATCCATCCGCAGCAGCACCAGCACCGCTAACCCCAGCAAAAGGACTGCTCACGCTCGGCATTATCATTGTGATGGTCGTGGCATTTATCGCGATTAATCATTTTATCGGCGTCGTCGATTTCTGGCCCGGCTTTTTATTCATTTTGTACTGGAGCAGCTTCGAACATTTGAGAATAGAAAAATTGCCGCATTGTATTGTCGGCGCATCGATTGGCCTGCTGGTGGCGTATGCGTTGCAAACGTTGCCGCACGCGTTTGGCCCTATGGCCGCGGTGATTCCGATTAGTGCAATTATTTTGATGGTCTACTGCCAACTGATGGGCTGGCAGCCGTTATTTGTGAATACCGCGACGATGCTTTTTCTCACTGTCGCGACGATGCCTGCGTTGCAGATGCATGGCAACTTTGTCAGCGTCTTCAGTGGTTTCGGCATCGGTGTTGTGTTTTTCTCGGCATTGGTCATCATCGGCAACAAATTGAAAGAAAGAACTGCGAACAAATAGTTTCGCGAAAACTTCGCTTAACCATGCCGCCAAAACTCAGTACTATCGATGCCCCATCATTGGCGGCTAGCGCGAACCGCGTTAGCCGCTCGACAAGGAGCTTGATCATGACGACTGCTTACGATTTTTCGGCGAAAACGATCGATGGAAAACCGGCCACGCTTGGGGATTATCAGGGCAAACTCGCGCTGATCGTGAATGTGGCGAGCAAGTGCGGTTTAACACCGCAATACGAAGGCCTCGAAGCGTTATATCGCAAATACAAAGATAAAGGGTTAGTGATTCTCGGCTTTCCCTGCGATCAATTCGGCAATCAGGAACCGGGCAGCGAAAGCGAAATTCAGGAATTCTGTTCGCTGAATTACGGCGTGTCGTTTCCAATGTTCAGCAAGATCGACGTGAATGGTGATAGCGCAGATCCGCTATATAAATTTTTACGTCAACAACAACCGGGCGCAACACCGACCGCAGACGATTTGCAAAATAACAAACTCTACAAATATCTGAACGAACATCTGCCCGAGAATCTGGTGGGCGATGTCGTGAAATGGAATTTCACGAAATTCCTGATCGGTCGCGACGGTAAAGTATTGAAGCGATTCGAACCGACCGCGACGCCAGAAGAAATCGATCGCGAAATTCAACCGCTGCTGGGTTAAATCACAACTCATGGAGCCTGATTACGCGCAGGCTCCGTTCGATATAAACGAAAGTGTTTCGCCTTTCAATTGACCTGAAACTGCAGTCGCTTGAGTAACTGTCCTTGCGGCGTTGTCACGTCAACGATCCATACGCCTTGCGAGTTTTCCGGAAAACGCTGCTTGCGCGACCACGTACGCCACCCGGCATTATTGCCACCATGAATTTCGGCGCTGATCCGCTCCACCGTTTCAATATGTGTGCGCGGATCGCGATGCCGCCAATTGAACGTTACCGATTGTGCCACGCGCATCGGCGCCCGAATCGCAACAAAGGCGATCACGCCCTTCTCCAACTCGGCATGGTGGATCACTTTCACCGCAGGTCCTGGAATTAATTCGTCAATACTCTGTGTGATCGATCCTTCACGCGCAGATAACCCGGCCGCTGGAATATGATCGCGCAGCAACCATAGCGCGAGCGGAGTGATAATACAGACGAGTATCCAGCCGGCTTTTTTGCGATACCCCGATAATGCGGCGAGGCAGCGCGGAAGTGTTAACAATAACCAAGCACTTAATAGCGCCAAAGCGACTGGTGCCGCGCGTTCCAGCGGCAGATGCAACACCATCGGTAGTAACACCAATGCGGCGAGCCAGCTGCAGAATCCTTGAAAAAATAAATTGACGGCGTGATGCGCGGCGATCCGACGGTTATAGAGCGGATCGATGGTGCTAATCACTGCCGCGACAATGACAATCGCGGTAAAAATAATTTGGCCCGCATCCAGCTGTACGGAGCCGATAATAAATGGCAGCGAAAAAAACAATAATTCCTGCTGCAGCGATTGGGTAATGAATCGCAATGCAAGCGTGGTGAAATTGCCGGGCGTGCGGCGCTCGAGGTATTTATGCAGAAACGGTTCAAGTAACAACCACAGCCAACCGATTAACACCAACAGTGCCATTGTGCGAGCGAGACCCTCGCCGCGCTTCACCATTGCAAAACTGATCCACCCCCAACTGAAACTCAGCACCGGCAACAACCACGGCAGACGCTCCAGCAATTGTTCGAACTGGCTAAAGCGGATTTTCCAGACTGGAAATGGTGATTGCACTGCGGCTTGAATCCGGTGTTAAAAGTTGCGCCATTATCGCCACAATAGGCGTCGCTGTCCGTGCGTTCTTATGGCTGGAAAAATTTTTAGCGCATCAACAACCCGAATACTCTCAAATTTCGATTTTGTTAATCGAACAACCATCGACTCAGCAAGCGCGTGTAGCGCGGCATGACAACAAACACCATCAGTGAAACAACCGCGCCAGTAATGGCCAGTGTATCGAGATAGTAATTCGATGGAATGCCGAACCAGCGTAGTAGTGGATTTACGAATAACGGCACCAGCAATACGAGCGGATAAATCGCCGACCACGTCGCCAGCCATTGCTTCCACGGCGACGGAATTTTTGCTTGCGCCCCCTCAGGTGTAAACCAAAAATCCAAACCACTGCGCACAATGAAATCATCATCTTTCGCCAGCAGTGGGCGAACTTGCTCGATCAGCCTCCGACGCTGCGACGAAATCATCCAAGCCCTCAGATGCTCGGGCGTATCGAAGCGAATGATCACGGTATACGTAGAGGTCAGCCCAGCAACAGGCCGCACGATCTGCCAATCGAGAAAGCCGACAGCATCGCGACAGAGCGGGACAATTTCATTCAACCACGTGTCATAGAGCGGATGCATACCGCTGCGAACACGATGAGTGATAACAACAGTGGCACCGTAATCAATGGCGCGGGAGTTTTCTTGTTGCGACATTTATAATTTTTCCGCTGCGTTTTACGTAGTTTCCAATATTGCGCGGAATATTGCGATACACGATTGCGATGAAATTAACGCAGCAACTTTCCTACTTTTAATTTCATCGAAGCGGCTTTACGCAGGGGAAATATTTCTGTCACACCTAGTTGGGCTGCGGCGTTGTCACCATTAGCACTGATAGTGCAAGCACGGTTGCACCGTGCCGAATGGCTTTCATATGTGAAGGTGCAAATTGCGGCGAATGGTTGATCGGCATCGGTTGATTGTTTTGCTTGTAATCCGCAATCTTCGCCGGCTCTTCGCCGCCCACCATGAAGTATACGGAGCGCACCCCAGTCTCGACGAATTCGGAAAAATCCTCGCTGCCCGACATGCCTTGCGCGCTTGCTGGCGCCACGATCAAACCTTCCTCATATAACGGGCGCATCAATTGTGCGAGCTGCGCCACTAGAGCACTGTCGTTGCGGGTGGCGGCAACGCCCTGCAAACGCGTGATGGTAGGGGCAGGTGCGCCTGCGCTTATCGCCACCGCGTTAGCGGTGCGTTCGACACCCGTCAGCAGCAGTTGACGCACCTCGGGCGAAAACGAGCGCAGGCTGAGTTGCAGTTTCGCGCTATCTGGAATGATATTGGGGACAGTGCCCGCATGAAACGAACCTACGGTGATTACCCCAAATGTGCCAGCGTCTTTCTGCCGACTAATCACCGACTGTACATTGCTGACGAATTGCGCCCCCATCACTATCGGATCGATCGCAGAACTCGGCGCGGAACCGTGCGCACCACGCCCGTTAAAAGTGATGTCGAGCGAATCGCTCGCGGAAAACGTAATTCCATCTTTCAGATAAATAGTGCCGAGCGGTGTGCCTCCGCCGACATGAGCGGCAAACGCGTAATCGGGTTTTGGAAAACGCGTGAACAAACCATCTGCGAGCATTGCCTTCGCGCCACTGACGGTTTCTTCGGCCGGCTGCGCGATGAACATTAGCGTGCCGCGCCAGCGCTCCTTCATCGTCACTAATACTTCAGCCGTTGCGAGCCACCAAACCATGTGTACGTCGTGGCCGCAGGCATGTGCAGCGAAAGTTTCTTTGCCTTCTATCACCTGTCGCGCGCGGCTCGCATACGGCAATCCGGTTTTTTCTTCGAGCGGCAGCGCATCCATTTCCGTACGCACCATTACTACCGGGCCGGGGCCATTGCGATAAATCGCGACTACGCCGGTGGTGCCGACGCGTTCGGTTACGTCAAAGCCGAGTTTCCGCATCGCATCGGCGAGCAGCTTCGCGCTTTTCGTTTCTTGAAACGCGAGCTCCGGATGCGCGTGCAATTGTTTGTAGATGCGATCGAAATTCGGAGCCGACCGGTCAATTCTTGCTTCGATTTGCGTTTTAACGGCGGCAGCATCGAATGGCTGCGAGGCGGCAACCGACATCGCCGGAAGGAGCGAAACTATTATCGATACGATCAGCTTTTTCATGTGAACTCCAAAATGCAGGGATCCCGCAGTATTGGAATTCAGGCCGGCGCTGTCTAATCGCAAGTTTTCATGGATATAACCGTCAGTTATCGTCGACGGCCAGCAAATTATCCGCGCCCGATGCACGCAGCATGCGGACGAACAGCGCGGCGGCCGGCGACAGCAACTCAGCATCGCGATAAGCGAGCACGATTCGCATCGCCGGCAGCGGTTGAGCGAAATGCAGGCGCGTCATCGCGCCGCTTTCAAAATGTGAAGAGAGAAACGGTAGCGCGGTATCGGCCCAGTGACTCACCACACGCATGCGCGCTGCCAACTCCAGACACAGCGCAACCGAGGTGCAACGTGTCACACGTGTCGGCGGCGGCATATCGAAATGGCGGGTAAGCACCGCGACATAACCATCGTTATCGTCGGCGAGATCGCTGGCGAGCCAGGCTTCATTGAACAACGCGTTTATCGCGACGGGGTGTTGCGTATAAGGACCACCGATGGCGAGCAACATTTCTCGATGCAGCAGCGTCATCGATTCGAAGTGTGGAATCTCGGTATTGCCGTACTGATGCAGGATGCCGAAATCAAACGCTCCGCTACGTAAACCATCAAGAATTTGCGCCGGCCGCTGCTCAAGCAGCTGAATAGAAACCCCCGGACACTGGCGATAAAAATCAGTCACCGTGTTGGCCGCAAGCGCGCTCACCGCCGGCGGTGATATCCCGATCATCAACTGCCCGCCGAGCTCGCCACGCAGCCAGTCAATTTCTTCGCGCACTTTGTCCACCTCGCGCTGAATGCCTAGATAGCGCTTCGCAACAATCGCACCGTATGGCGTCAACGATGCGCCATCAGCACCGCGCACCAACAATGGCACACTGAGCTGACGCTCCAGCTCGCGAATCGATTTACTCAGCGCAGGTTGCGACAGATGTAGCTCGCGCGCTGCAGCTTGAATACTGCCCGCTTTCGCCACGGCGGCAAGCGCGCGCAACTGATTAAATTTCATGGTACTCGCCCAGCAATTGTTGTCGATTTAGAAATCGTCGCACACGTGGGCGCTGCGGTCGATTTACTGATGCACTCGACGCGAGGTCGTCTAATGATGCGATTTTATTGGTCTGCATTGCAGAGCAATTGTGTTGTCGGATGTCTCCGGACTTATTCGCAGATCGGATTCGGTTGATATTGAGTAATCCCTCCTCGAATCTACGAATGCAACGCAAATAAAAACGCCGCCATCAGTCGAAGCCGATGGCGGCGTTTTAGAATTTACTGCTGCTTATTATTTTTATTATCCCGCCTGAGTTTTACGACTCAAACGTTTAGCGATCAATCACCACCACTGGTGTCTTTGCACGCCATTTTGGCAGCGCGAATTTGTTTTTTGTCGCAGTTGTCTTTCGAATCTTTACCAACGCACCAGTTTTTGCGTTGATCCCATGCGGTCAGCGGCTCTTCTTTGCCATCGGAGCATTTCACCACGTAGCTGGCGTATTCTTGTCCGTCCGGCGCTTTGCCGTCAGAAACGAAAGTAATGCTGGTGGGTTTCGATGCGAGTGCAGCTACGGAAAAAACCAAGCAGCTGGCGGCAATCGCGGTGCGCAGAACAGTTTTCATAATCACTCCTTGTTGGTACGGCAAGTTGAATTGCTAAAAACGAAAGTTGAATGGCTTGAAACGAATGATAAGTGCGAGCCTTTTTGAATGCCAGTGGCCACACTTTCAAACAACGGCGGGAACGAACGATCACACGACCACGACGTCCCTGTAACACGCTGATTTCGCAAAACTATTTCAGTGGCTATCAGCGTTGAAACACATAAATTACTTAAAGTTAATTACGCATTGTTAATCTCACTTTAACTCTGCGCACATCAAAAAATTTGTCGATTATTTACTCACGTCGCGCGAAGAATTTTTATCGATGCCGACAGCGAATTTGCAATACGAATCAATGTGTACTGAAAGCGATTAAATAACAGCCTGCTGCACGTGTTCGCGCTGCAACTGCATGATCATGCGTTCGAGCGAACGCTGTTCGGCACGCGGCATATCGCGGAATGCAGCACCGACCACCAGGTGATCGCCGCTTTGTTTGGCCTCAGCGACATTACGTACATCGGCGCCACAACGGAAATGGCGGCCGCCGAATTCGAACTGGAGATCGTGCAGCTGATCGCCCGCCGTTAGCGGCGCGATGATCGGCAGTTCGAGTCGAATCCCTGTCGACGACAAATCGCGTATGCGTGCCGAACAACGCTGCTGATCCGGCGCGACAAACTCGGAGGTCGCCCCCCAACGCTGCCCCAACTGCAAACGAAATGCGCCGCGGCGCTGGTTGTAGTCGAGGCTTTCGGGCAACGCCAACGTGTAAGTTTCCAACCCTTCGGTTTCACTACGCACCAGCACATGCGTGTTAAACGTCAATTTGCGGGCGCCATCAAGCCGCACGGTTACAGTGATTGCCTGCCCAGGTAACCCCACAAAGCCTTTCGGGAATAATTCGTCGATGGTAACGGTGCCGCGCAGCGGATCGACTTCGAGGATGATGCTCTGATAACGCGCCTCGATGCCATTGATCGCGACATCGATAAGAGCGTGCGAGCGTTGTATATCGAACAGATTCAGATAAACGTCGCGCAATGCTTTTAAATCGGGAGAGCTGGATTCACTGGCTGCCGCTGTCATCGCAGGCGCAGCAGTATTGGCTTTCGAACGTTGCAACCAACGGCGCAGCATGGCTATCTCCTTGCGGTGGCCCATGCTCGGGAATATAGGCTTTATTGGCGAGCGCCTGGGGTGATGGGCGTAGGCCGAACTCTATCATAATTTCCGCCGCGGCCGTTTGACCGGAGCGGATAGCCTTCCATACTTGTACTGATCTGATGGGGCAGCTTGTTTTGCCTGCGCTCAATTCATTCTTATTGCCGGACTACCACAAGGAAACACTCGTCATGTCGATTGGCTCGATAATTTTGCTGGCGATAATCTCGATCGCCGCCGTGTATGCCGTGCTTCTGTATAACGGACTCGTGGCGTTGAAACACGGCGTCGCTAAAAGCCTCGCCAATATCGATGTCGCTCTGAAGCAACGTCACGACGAACTCCCCAAGCTGGTGGAAACCTGCCGCCAATACATGAAGTTCGAGCAAGACACACTTGAGCGCGTCATTAACGCACGCTCGCAGGTAGCCCGCGCGCAACAGGCGCATGACATCAATGCGCTCGGCGTTGCGGAGGGCGAACTGCGCGCCGGTCTCGGTCATTTATTTGCGCTGGCCGAGAATTACCCCGATTTGAAAACCGACGAAACGTTTCGTCAATTGCAACAGCGCATAACGGCGCTCGAAAATACGATCGCCGATCGCCGCGAGATCTATAACGAAGCCGTCAATAACAATAATGTTCGTCTCGAACAATTTCCGGATTCGATTCTCGCGAGCCTGTTTAATTTTAAAACGCAGCGTCTGCTGAAATTTAGCAGCGCGGAAAAAAGCGATGTAAACATTGCACAGCTATTCCAATAGCGCTCCGCATGAATTTATCGGTATTGATACCGCCGTTATTAATCGCAGCGGCGGGAGTCGGCGCGCTCTTCAGCATGGCGCTGAATCTGCGCAAAGCACGCACGATCGAAGACACCCCGCCGGCCAAAATCCGCTCAGCTGCACAAGGTTATACCGCACTGAACGGCTTCACTCGACTCATCGATACAGAATTGCGCGCTCCGCTTACTGGTATTCCTTGCGTGTGGTATCGCTACACCATCGAGCGCTAC
>CAMLJR010000126.1 GCA_946480345.1 uncultured Spongiibacteraceae bacterium | reverse complement strand
GGCATTGCCGAAAATTACGATTTCGAATTGAAACACAAAGCGATCATCGATCGCTTCGGCCGTTATCCGCATCGCAATAAAATACTGGGTCGTGTATCGACAACCGAAGAAATCGAATTTTTAAAACAACCGGGTTCGAGTTTTTAAGTGCGATTCATCGAGAGTCTAAAGCGTTGGGCGCATAGTATTAAGCGTGACGTAGTAGCAGTGTATTTCGCAGCGCGCGATCCACGCACTCCAATGGCCCTGCGAATTTTTGCGTTGATCGTCGCGGCATATGCGCTTAGCCCCATCGATCTTATTCCGGATTTTATTCCAGTACTGGGCTACCTGGATGATGTGTTGCTGGTGCCGATATGTCTCTGGGCGGTTTTGCGCTGGCTGCCGCCAGTGGTTCTAGTTGAAGCCCGACAAAAAGCCGCAACGGCAATCGCGCGTCCGCGCAGCAATATGGGTGCTGCGGCTGTTATCGCGATCTGGCTCGGTTTGGGTATCGTGGCGGTATTGCTGTGGTATGAAAACGATTAATGCAAGGTGCGCCCGTCGGTCAATTACTGCCCGTCAACTTCAGCATCGGTTGAATGTCTATCGTTGCCGTGCGTTGCGGTATGTAGGCACGAATCTGCGGTGCGCTATTGCACGGCTGCGCAGCAATGAGCGTTATCGCCATTTCGTAATTCGTCGCCAATGCATACTGCCAACAGTGCACATCAGCGTCGCAGCTGGCGTTATCGGTTAATCGCAACGCGATGCGATCCAGCGCCACCGTTTCTATTTCAGTGCCGGACAGTGCGCCTGCGATCCCGCTGCCGAGCGCTTTCACGTAACTTTCCTTGATCGTCCACCATTGAAAAAAGCGTGCGTGTTGCTCATCCGGTTTTAGTTCCTTGAGCATTGCCGTTTCGCGTGGCAGGAAAAAGCGTTCGGCGATTTCGATCATGCTGCGCTTGCGCTGATTCCATTCCACGTCCACGCCGACCGCGCCGATATTGCTCAACGCCAGAATCACCCAATCATGGCTGTGCGAAAGATTGAAATGCCAAAGTGGTGCGGTGGTAGAAACGAGAAACGGTTTGCCGTGAGCGTCGTTGTCGAATTGCAGCTGATTCGCTCCGCATTGCAATCGTTCGCTTAATGCGACGCGCAACAGCGCTCGACCAACGATAAATTCCTTTGCAGCATGTGGAACGCGATAGGCATCGAGCCGCTGCAATTCATCATCACTCAATAATTTGCGGTAGTGTGCGAGTAGAGTGTCGTCGACCGCAGTGATCGGGCAACACAGTACGCTAAGTTCATTGGGCATTATTGAAGCCGTTTGAAGTCGGTGCGAAAGATTGTGGTGTGCGCGATTGTAGACGTAACAGTTCGGCGGCGAGCGGTTTGTCGAGGCTTGAATTCAGTTTCAGTTGCGGATTTTGCACATCGCCTCGGGCCTGCAAATTCAAATCGAACGCTGCGGTATTCTTCAACACATTTGCAATCGCTTGAAACTCGGGCTCTGGCGCGGCAGTGACTTGCAGCGCCGCTTCGTGAAAGCGCGCCAGCACATTGATATCGATTTGATTACCGGTTAACGATAAAAGGCCCTGCACATCGGCCAGCGCGCGGCTGAGCACAACCGTGAGATCGGCATCGTTCGCGAGCGGCAGTGTATCGATCGGAAATTTGCTCAAATCAAAACGCATCGAGGCGCTGGGCAATTTCCGAAAATCGATAGTGCCGCGCGTCGAAAATTTACCGGCTTGCGCTTCTATTCCGTTGAAGTCAAAACGTGTGACGACATTGAGCTGCTGCGGTTGCGGCGTCGCATTTTCAACAAAACCGCTAAGCCGCAACGGTTCAGTACCCAAATCGATTTGACCGTCGATGTCGATCCGTCGTGCAAGAATTTGCCAGTCATTGTTGCCGGCGGAATTAGCTGGCGGCGTCAACAACGCAGTAATTTGCGTCAGTAGCGGTTTGAATGATTCGCCGAGTACAACCGCCGTTATCGAGCCACCGGCCTGGGCATCCGCAGCCGTGAGTGGATTGGCGAGCGCAGCTTCGGCGCGGCTTAGCGCTGTACGCAACTGTTGCGTGCGCGGCACCGTCGGCGTCGCATCGACCGGTGCTGGTGTGAGTCCGTCGAGAGCGCCGCTGTCGCTGCGCGGCTGATTGAAGCGCAAACCATGTACCTGCATTTGCCCGATAAACAATTTTTGTTCGAGCAATTCGCCGATATTCAACGGCAGTGAAACTTCGTCGGCCGCGAGCATATTGCGCATGGGCGCGCGCGGATTTGCCGCCTGTACGTTTCGTGCTGTCAGCGAGGTCGGCCACAAATGAAAAGTCACTGCTTCTATATCGAGGCGCGCGCCGAGCGCTTTGCTGCCTTCGCGCTCGATGAGTGCCTTGATTGCGATATCGATTAGAAAAAAATAGGCGACCACGATAATCAACACGAGCGACGCAGTAATTTTCAATAGTCGTTGCATGATTGACCCCGAAATTTAAATGGGTGTACCGAGTGGGTAACGCAGATGAACATACTCGCCGACCGTAAGCATGACATCGCTGGCGATGTGCAGCACCAGTTCGCGACGCTGCGAACGCTCGATTTCGATATCGCTGCGAACATCGCGATCGCCGATTTCCAACACGGCAAATTGCCCGCGTAATACTTGCGGCTTGCGACCCGCCGGCAATTCCAGCGTCGCGATAAAACCTTGCGCCGAGACTTCCAACGCAGTGACGCGTGCATAGATGCGCTGTGCGTTATCGAAGGAGCCCGGCAACGGATTGTGTGCGAGGCGTATCCGAAGGTCGGATTGTGCATGACACAGACACAATAAAATTTCGTGCGTTTCGCCGGCTTCGCCGGGCGCTTCGTGCAGCATGTTGTGCTGAATTACTGCGCCGGCGAGTAGCGTCGCCGCACAGGCATTGCAATTACCGTTGCGGCAGCCGTAACGAACCAGCCAATTGGCGCGCTGCGCAGCGGCCAACAACGTTTCGTTGCCGTCGGTTAAAAAGCTGCTGCCGTCGTCGAGGCTGATGCGATAGCGCGTGTTCATCGCATTGATATCGTTAAACGCAGAAGTGTTGTTCAAGGTAACGCGGCGCTATTGCGCAAGGCGAGCAACATTTTTTGCAATGCCTGACCACGATGACTGCAGCGATTTTTTAGCGCGGGGGAAAGTTCCGCCGCGCTGTGTTCAAGTTCAGGCACATAAAACAAAGGGTCGTAACCGAATCCCTGTTCGCCGCGCGGCGCAGTCAGAATCTTTCCTTCCCACGTGCCCTGACAAATCAATGGCGATGGATCGTGCGCGTGACGCATAAATACCAGCACGCATTGGAAGCGCGCGCTGCGTTGTGCATCGGGCACATCGGCGAGCAGTTCAATCAACTTACGATTGTTCGATGCATCGTTGGCATCGGTGCCGGCAAAGCGCGCGGAATAAATCCCCGGCGCACCGTCCAGCGCATCGACTTCAAGGCCGGAGTCATCGGCGAGGGCGGGCAGGCCGCTATGATGCGCGGCATTGCGCGCTTTCAGAATCGCGTTTTCAACGAAACTTAAACCCGTTTCTTCAATGTCGGGCGTGGCGAATGCCGACTGCGCAAGCACATGCCAGCCGGTATCGGCGAACAGTTGCTGAAATTCCGCGAGCTTGCCGCGATTGCCGCTGGCAAGCACCAATTGCCGCTCGCTGTTTTCGATCACTTTATTTATCGACATACCCAATTATTTATCAACATAAAAAGTGCGCGTAAATGAAATTTTAAATGGTGAACCAATCGGCGCGGGACCATCGATCAGCGGCTGCACGCTGATATCGAAGCGCAATGTTTCGCGATCGCTGAAGGGCAGTTGCGCGATGTAATAGATCGCGCCTTCTTCGCGAATTTCCCGAAATTCGAGTTTGCGCGGTTGGATCAAATCCGAATAGGTTCCAGCGATCTGTGCGGGTTGCGCGATCGTATTGTCGCCGCTGCGCCGCCGAATCGAAATGTTGAGTACTGCGCGATCGCTGCCTCGCACCAATTGATAATGCGCGGCGATGTCCGGCTGCAACAGCGTCGACGGAAAGACGTTGTAGTGCACATCGAAATCGCCGAAGGTCTTGCTGGTTTCGATAGAGCGCGCCTCGTCGCTTTGCGCCAGTGCGAGAGATGTAGCGAGCGCAAAGAATATCGATACGAAAACGGACAGTGAGTTTTTCAACGGCATTCCTCCATCAGCGCCAAGGTTGACGCGCCGCGGGCAGCGCGAAGACTCAGCGGGCGATATGGTACACCGCAGTGACCGCGAACAGGTTCGGCCACAGCCGTGCGAGCGGACCTGCAGAATTACCGGCGATCATCGCGCGATCGAGAATGCGGATATTTTTTTCCGCGCACAACGCTTCGAAATCCTTCACGGTGCAGAAGTGAATGTTCGGCGTGTCATACCAGGTATACGGCAGAAATTTGGACACCGGCATACGGCCGCGGCTGAACAGATACCAGCGCGCGCGCCAATGGCCGAAATTCGGAAATGTAATGATGCCGTGACGACCGATCCGCAACATTTCGTCGAGCACGCGATGCGGATAACGCAGTGCCTGCAAGGCGAGTGTCATCACCACCACATCGAAACTTCCGGTTTCGAAATTGCCGAGATCGTCGTTCAGATCCTGCTCGATCACATTGATGCCGCGCGCAACGCAGCGCGTAATATCTTCGGCATCGATTTCGACACCGAGGCCATCTGCGTTTTTATTGTCGCGCAGCGCCATCAACAGCGTGCCATCGCCACAGCCGAGATCGAGCACGCGGGCTTTGGGTTCGATCCAGTTCTGAATCAGCGTCAGGTCTAAGCGCATCAATCGAGCTCCGCATAAATGTTTTGCAGGAACGCTCGGAACACCGCTTCGTAACGCGCGTTCGGCACCAGAAACGCGTCGTGTCCATGCGGCGAATCGATGCTTGCGTAAGTCACCGAGCGTTTCGCCGCGATCAGCGCATCGACGATTTCGCGCGAACGCGTCGGCGAAAAGCGCCAATCGCTGCTGAACGACACCACGAGAAAATTACTGCGTGTGCGCCGAAACGCGGTAACCGGATTATCGTTGTACTCGCGCGCCAGATCGAAATAATCGAGCGCGTGCGTCATCAAGATGTAAGTGTTGGCGTCGAACGTTTTCGAAAACGCATCGCCCTGATGCCGCAGATAGCTCTGTACCTGAAATTCGACGAGATTATCGCTGCCGATTTCGAAATCGCCGGCTTTCAGATCGCGGCCGAATTTTTCCATCATGCCGTCCGCGGACAGATACGTGATGTGTCCGACCATGCGCGCGAGCGCGAGGCCTTGCGCCGGAATCGTGCCGTGTTCCAGATAGCGGCCGCCGTGAAAATTCGGATCGGTTTCGATCGCGCTGCGGGCGATTTCGTTGAATGCGATATTTTGCGCGGACAATTTCATCGCCGAGGCGATGACGATGCAGTTGCGCACCAGCTCGGGATATTCGATCGACCAGCGCATGGCCTGCATGCCGCCGAGGCTGCCGCCGATGATCGCGGCCCAGCTGGGAATATTCAGCACTTCCATCAGGCGCCGTTGCGTATGTACCCAATCGCGACAGCGCAGGCTCGGGAAATCCGGTCCCCAGGGTTTGCCGGTGTGAGAGTTCAGCGAGGCCGGACCGGTCGAGCCGTGACAGCCGCCGATATTGTTCAGACTGACGACAAAGAAATGCCGCGTATCGATCGGTTTGCCGGGACCGATGTAATCGTCCCACCAGCCCGGTTTTTTGTCGTCGGGCGAGTGATAACCGGCGGCGTGGTGATGACCGCTGAGCGCATGACAGATCAGGATGGCATTCGAGCGATCCGCGTTCAGTTCGCCATACGTTTCATAAACGATGTCGTAGCCGCGCAATTCGCGTCCGCACGCGAGCGTGATCGGCTCGGCGAAATGTTGTGTGCGCGGAGCGACCAGGCCGACGGAATTTGCAGGGAAGTTTTGCGGCATCGTGTGTTATCGATTTTGGGCAGGCAGCAGTCTAAAGAGTCACCGGAGGTGGCGCAATCGACAACGCGGCCGGCAGTTTCGCTGGTTGTGCGATGCGTACGGTTTTCTGTCGGCTGCTGTCGCCGCTGCTGATCGTCACCGCACGTTTCGCGACGCCGAACTGCTTCGCGAGAAACGCAATCAGGTGAATGTTGGCGCGTCCATCGACGGGCGGCGCGGTGATGCGAATTTTCAGACGCTCGACATGAATGTCGGCGCTGCCGGTTATCGTGCCGGCAAATTCATCGCGGCTGGCCTGCGGTTGCAAGTGACAGAACAGCAACAGGTCGCCGTTCTGCCAGCGATAAAACGTTCCGTCAGATATCAAGCAGCAGCAGGCCAAGGAACGAATGCGGCACCAGGCCGACTTTCATCGCCAAGCCGCTCAACACGATTTTTACTACGTTCAGCGCCAGGAACGCGACGATCGGCGAAAAGTCGATCCCGCCCATCGGCGGCAACAACCGGCGAAACGGCGCCATGATCGGCTCGGCGATTTGATTGATCAGCACGATCGCGGGGTGATAACTGCCAGCGGCGATCCAGCTCGTAATGATCGTCCCGATCATCACCAGAAAATAAATGTTGAATACGGTGACCAGACAGCCGAGCAGCGATATCGCCAGCGCCAGACCGATATTGAAATTAAACCCGCCGGTTTGAATGATGAACACGCTGACCACGGTTGCGAATTTCACCAGAATCGCCAGCAGCAGCGACGCCATATCGATTCCGAAAAAACCGGGGATCACGCGGCGCAACGGCTTAACGACAGGATTGGTGACGCGGACCAGCGCCTGCGAAATCGGGTTATAAAAATCCGCCCGCGCCAGCTGCAACAGAAAGCGCAGCAACACTGCCCATAAAAACAGGCTGCCGACACTGCGGATCAGAAAAATGGCGATGTCGCCGAGCATGCGGTAACTCCTGCTAATGAATTGTTCGGATTAATTCGAGCCCAGCTCGCGCGCCAATTCCGCCGAGCGATCATTGCATGCAGTTAGCGCCCGCAGGAACATACCGCGCAAATCGTCGGCCTCGAAACTGGCGATGGCACGCTCGGTGGTGCCGTTCGGCGACGTCACGCGGCGGCGCAGTTCGGCGGTATCGACATCGCTGTCGAGCGCCATCCGCGCCGCGCCGAGCGCAGTCTGCAAAGTCAGCAGTTTCGCCGTTTCCTCGGGGAGGCCGAGCTGTTCGCCGGCGGCCTGCATCGCTTCCATCACCATAAAGAAATAAGCGGGGCCGGAGCCGGATACCGCCGTCACTGCATCCAGCTGCGCTTCGTTATCGACCCACAACGCAATGCCGACCGCACGCAAAATGGCATCGGCCTGCTCGCGCTGCGCGGTACTGACAGCGGCATTCGCAAACAGACCGGTCGCGCCCAATTGCACCAGCGCCGGGGTATTCGGCATGCAGCGCACGATTGGCAGCTGACCGCCGAGCCAGCGCTCAATACTGGCGATTTCAATGCCGGCGGCAATCGAAATAATCAGCGGGCGCCGCTGCCGCAGTAGATCGGCCAGAGGCTCTAGGACTTGCTTCATCATCTGCGGCTTGACCGCGAGCACGACGACATCGGCCGTCGCAATGGCGTCGATGTTGTCGGATGTGCGGCGCACCGGCGCGACGCTGGCGAGCTTGTCGAGCGTCGCTGTCATCGGATCGCTCGCGACAATACGTTCGGCGGCAAAGCCCTGCTTGACCAAGCCGCCAATCAAAGCGGACGCCATGTTACCGGCGCCGATAAACGCCAATTGCGGTGAGTTCACTAAGCGATTCCCGAAAATAAGAGGGCGGAAAAAACCGGCGCTCAGTATAACGACGAGGCTGCGGAGCAGGAAGGATGTCGGGGGATAACGCTGCTTGTGCAATAATTCAGCGCGATAAGCAAAGGAGTGCAGGAATGCCGACGATCAGTCTTTTTTACGGTATCGCAATAACAATGTATTACTTCGATAACGAACGCCACAATCTGCCGCATATTCACGCGCGTTTCCAAGGAGCCAATGCTGTCTTTTCGATAACCGATGCTGCATTGCTCAACGGCGAACTTCCATTAAGCAAAACCCGTCTGGTACAGGCCTGGATCGAATTCACCGCGACGATTTACTGGCCGATTGGGAGCTGGCAATAACAGGACAAGCGCTGTTTCCGATTGAACCGTTGCATTGAGGAGATCGTGAGATGGAAGTAGTAGTGAGCGTAATCGCGCGCGAGGATTTCTCGCTGCTGCTTGAATTCAATACGGGTGAAGTTCGAGTCTTCGATATGCGTCCGTATCTAGATAAAGGAATTTTCCAGCGCTTGCGCAATGTAGAGGCATTCAAGCAAGCCTACGTTGCACTGGATACAGTGTGCTGGCCCGGTGATCTCGATATTGCGCCCGAAACATTATATGACCGCTCTGAGCCGACGGACTTGTCTGATCCTAAATACGCGGTACATGATCCGCAGCCACCCTATCGTTAATCATTTTTTGAATCGTCAGCGCTGCGCATACCGATGCGCCAGCACCGAGCACACGAATAACTGCAGCTGGTGATACAGCATTATCGGCAACACGATCATGCCGAGACTGGGATGCGCGCCGAAAATCAGCGCCGCCATCGGAATTCCCGAGGCCAATGTTTTCTTCGAGCCGCAAAATACAATCGCGATTTCATCTTCGCGTTTGAAATGGAGTCGGCGAGCCGCTGTTGTGCTGATCGATAAAATCACCGCGAGAAAGAGCGCTGCACCGAGCAGTGTGATGCCGATCAGACCAATGCCGTGCTGTTGCCAAAGTCCCGATTCCACCGAATTGCAGAATGCGGCATACACGAGCAGCAAGATCACGATTTTGTCGATGTTCGCCGTGTAGTGTTTGAAACGCGCTAGCCAATCGCCGATGAGTGGACGCAGCAGTTGGCCGAGCACGATCGGCAGCAGCAGCAATTGCGCGATCTTCAACATCGTTTCGCCGAGCGAAAGTCCGTTCGCATGCGTATCGCCCAGTGTCGTAATTAATAG
>CAMLJR010000125.1 GCA_946480345.1 uncultured Spongiibacteraceae bacterium | reverse complement strand
AAGCGATCGCGGCCAGATCGTTAGTTCAACTCGCCAAGACCATCACCCCAGAAGATATTCACCGGCTCCAGCCAGTCAAATGAATGCAAGAGCGGTAATCGAAGTCCAGATAATCAACGAAGTTGATATCTCGGGATTTTAATGGTGATGGTCTTCAACGCTCCCTAGATCATTACGCCGAGATCGGTGTCGCGCGCGATCAATTCATAGCGACGCAAGGGGCGACAAGGAGATTCAGTAGCAACGCGGACTTGTCCATTGCGCAAATCGAATTCGTATCCGTGCAATGGGCAGCGTAAACAAAATTGATGGTAGCTGGCGGTATCGAGCGGATGTCCTTTATGCGGGCATTGTGCTTCGATTAAAAACTGCTGCCCTTCTTCCTGAAGCAGCAGCAGTTGATGTTCATCGATTCGAAACGTACGGCGATAGCCATCGTGCAAATTGATGAATTTCTCCAGCAGATAAAAGCGCATCGTGCTGCGGAGTCGAAAAATTAAACTCCGTGATTCTCCGCGAGAAATAACCACGTTTCGAGAACGGAATCCGGGCTCAACGACACACTGTCGATACCCTGATCCATCAGCCATTTTGCAAGATCGGGATGGTCCGATGGCCCCTGCCCGCAAATTCCAACGTACTTGCCCTGCTTCTTGCACGCCGAGATCGCATTTTTCAGCAGCACTTTTACCGCGTCGTTGCGCTCGTCGAACAAATGCGCGACCAGGCCGGAATCGCGATCCAGACCGAGCGACAACTGCGTCAAATCGTTCGAGCCAATCGAGAAACCATCGAAATGTTCGAGGAATTGATCGGCGAGCAATGCGTTCGCCGGAATCTCGCACATCATGATAATTTTCAAACCGTTCTCGCCGCGCTTCAACCCATTGGCTGCGAGCAGTTCGATCACCTGCTGCGCTTCGCCGACTGTGCGTACGAAGGGAATCATGATCTCGATATTGGTGAATCCCATTTCATTGCGCACTTTCTTCAGCGCGCGGCATTCGAGCTGGAAACATTCGCGGAACGACTCAGCGATATAACGCGATGCACCGCGGAAACCGAGCATCGGATTTTCTTCGGCCGGTTCGTACAAGCTGCCGCCGATCAAATGCGCGTATTCGTTCGATTTGAAATCGGACATACGCACAATCACGCGCTTCGGCGAAAACGCGCCCGCAATCGTGGCAATGCCCTCGACCAGTTTTTCCACGTAAAAATCGATCGGCGATGCGTAACCGGCAATGCGGCGCTCGACGCTGAGACGAACATCGCGCGGCAAATCGTTGAAATTCAGCAGCGCTTTCGGGTGCACACCGATCATCCGATTGATGATGAATTCGAGACGCGCTAAACCGACGCCTGCGTTCGGATACGCCTGAAAATCGAAGGCGCGATCGGGGTTGCCGACGTTCATCATGATCTTGAACGGCAGATCCGGCATGTTCTGCAAATCGTTGGTGGTGATATCGAACGCGAGCTGCCCCGCGTAGATCATGCCGGTATCGCCCTCGGCGCAACTGACCGTGACATCCATGCCGGTTTTCAGCACATCGGTCGCGTCGCCGCAGCCGACGACGGCGGGAATACCCAGCTCGCGCGCAATGATCGCCGCGTGACAGGTTCGACCGCCGCGATTGGTGACGATCGCTGCGGCGCGCTTCATTACCGGCTCCCAATCCGGATCGGTCATGTCGGTGACGAGCACATCGCCTTCGCGCACCTGATCCATATCGGCAATGCCGGTGACGACGCGCACGACACCGCTGCCGATGCGCTGGCCGATCGAGCGACCTTCGCACAATACCTTGCCTTTTTCTTTCAGCAGGTAGCGCTCCATCAACGTATTCGACGAGCGGCTTTTCACAGTTTCCGGACGCGCCTGCACGATATACAACTGGCCGTCGTCGCCGTCTTTGGCCCACTCGATATCCATCGGACGGCCGTAGTGTTTTTCGATGGTCAACGCCTGCCGCGCCAGCGATTCGACTTCGGCGTCGCTGATGCAAAAGCGCTGACGCTCCGACTCGGCAACGTCCACCGTCTGCACCGAGCGACCCGCTTTGCTGCTGTCGGTGTAAATCATCTTGATGGCTTTGGTGCCGAGGTTGCGGCGCAACACGGCTGGTCGTCCGGCTGTCAGTGTTTCTTTATGTACGTAGAACTCATCCGGGTTGACCGCACCCTGCACCACCGTTTCGCCAAGACCGTACGACGCAGTAACGAACACGACTTTGTCGAAACCGGATTCGGTATCGAGCGTGAACATCACACCGGCCGAGCCCGTCTCTGAGCGCACCATGCGCTGGATACCCGCCGACAATGCCACCAGTTTGTGATCGAAATTCTTGTGTTCGCGATAGGCGATAGCGCGGTCGTTGAACAGCGAAGCGAATACTTCTTTGATCGCGATCAGCACGTTATCGATGCCGCGAATGTTCAGGAAGGTTTCCTGCTGGCCGGCGAACGAAGCATCGGGTAAATCTTCGGCAGTTGCCGACGAGCGCACCGCAACGGCGATATTGGCGTTGGTGGCCGACAGTTTGGCGAAGGCTTCGGTGACGGCCGCTTCGAGCGGCGGCGTCAATGGGGTTTCGACGATACGCTGACGAATTGCCGCGCCGACGCGCGCAAGTTCGTTCACATCGTCGACATCGAGTTGATCGAGTTGCGCGTGAATCCAATCGTTCAATCCACTCTGGCTGAGAAAGTCGCGATAGGCTTCGGCAGTCGTTGCAAAACCGCCGGGAACCGACACGCCAGCACCGGCGAGATGGCTAATCATTTCGCCGAGCGACGCGTTTTTGCCACCGACGCGCTCGACATCATCCATGCCTAAATGGTCAAACCAGACAACGTATTCAGCCAAAGTCTTCTCTCCGTACTTAGATGTTCGCGATAAACCGCGTGGATATTCGCGATCAACCGCATGGATGTTCGCAGTAACCCGCATGAATATATGCGGTGAATCCGCGTGCGGCGATGCCGCGCTGGTGGGTGTGCTACATTGCCGCTGACACCGGCGGCGGCCAATCATACCCAAATTCCAATGGTATTTGTCCCTACGGTACAGTCGCTCGATTCGGCAAGCAATCATCAGTCCAGAGGTGAACGTAAACCATGCGGAGAAGCGCATTTTTTGTATCCGACAGCACGGGTATTACCGCCGAAACACTCGGCAAAAGCCTGCTGGCGCAGTTCGATACGATCGAGTTCAGCAAAACCGTCCTGCCTTTTATCGATACCGAATATAAAGCCCAGCAAGCCGTGGGCAGAATCAACGACGCTGCGGATCGCGATGGTGCACCGCCGATAATTTTCGACACGATCATCAATCAGGGCATTCGCAATATCATCGCGTCGAGTAATGGCGTGCTGATGGATATTTTTTCGACTTTCCTGGCACCGCTCGAAAAAGCCCTCGATACCAAATCCGGCCTCACCGTCGGTCGGGCACATAATCGCAATGCGGAAATGCTGTATCAGGAACGGATCAATGCGGTGAATTACGCCATGGAAAACGATGACGGCGCGCGCATTAATCACTATGACCAGGCTCAGGTCATCCTGATCGGCGTTTCGCGCTGCGGCAAAACACCGAGCTGTTTATATATGGCCATGCAACACGGCATCTACGCGGCGAATTATCCGCTGACCGATGAGGACCTGGAGCGCGGGCACATCCCGAAACCGCTGCAGGCGCAGCGCGCAAAACTGTATGGATTGACGATCAATCCCGAACGCCTCGCCGCGATACGGCATGAGCGTCGCCCTGATTCGCGCTACGCGAATATTTCGAAATGCGAAGACGAAGTGCGAATGGCCCTATCGTTATTCGAACGCAACGGCATTCGCTATATCGACAGCACGCATATTTCGATCGAAGAAATCGCGACGAAAATTTTGTCCGAACGCGGCTTGCGCGAATACATGCGCTGAATGGCAGCGTAAAGCGCCCAGCTATACTTGCCAGGTTTTCACGACTCGAACCCTTTTATCGATGCTCGATCACACCCTTAACCCGCTCGGACATACCGCCCTGCTGCTCCCCGGCGGTGGCGCGCGTGCGGCCTATCAGGTTGGCGTGCTGAAGGCGCTTGCGGAAATCACCCGCGATCATGCAACCAACCCATTCCCGATTCTCTGCGGCACGTCTGCCGGCGCACTCAACGCCGTCGCGCTCGCTACCCAGGCGGATAACTTCGTCAACGCCGTGGAATGGCTCGAATCGTTGTGGCTGCGCCTGTCGGTCAATCATGTTTATCGCACCGATTGGCTCGACATACTGAATAACGTCTGGCGGCTGACGATGTCGCTGTTTAACGCGGGTATTGCGGTTGGTCGGCCGGTGGGTTTGCTCGATAACACGCCGTTGCGCGACATGCTGGGAAAAGTGCTGAACTTCGATCGCATCGGCGACCACATCCAGAACGGCGATTTGCGCGCTGTGTCAGTCACCGCGATGAACTACACGCTGGGCGTGTCGATGAGTTTCTTTCAAGGTGGCCCCGATCACGCCAACTGGCAGCGCTGGCGTCGTCAGGGCATCGCCTGCCCGCTGCGGTTGAAGCACTTGATGGCATCGACTGCGATTCCAACCATTTTTCCGCCCGAGGAAATCTGGGGCAATTTTTATGGCGATGGCGCGTTGCGCCAACTCGCGCCGATCAGCCCGGCGCTGCATCTGGGCGCCGAGCGCGTGCTGATCGTCCCGCCGAACGGCCACAAGCGCAATTACGCTAAACCGATGCGCAAAATTCATAGCCCTGCCTTCGGACAAATCATCGGCCACCTTCTTAACAGCGCTTTTATCGACAGCCTGGAAACCGATATCGAATTGCTCGAACGCGTCAACGAACTGGTCAGCCTGATGCCGGAGGAATTGCGCGATCAGCTGTCGCGCAAATTGGCACCAGTGGATTTCTATGTGCTTTCGCCCTCGCAGGATATCGATACGATTGCCGAGCTGCATGTGAAAGAACTGCCGCGCAGCATCCGTTATTTTCTGCGCATAACCGGTAGCGGCAGTTATAGCGGCGGCGTTAACGCGGCGAGCTATTTGCTGTTCACGCGTCCGTTCGTCGAACAGTTGATCGAGCTAGGTTATGGCGATGCGATGGCGGAGGCCAGCGAGCTTTTAAGCTTTCTTAATCGGGCACCATCGCGTCTTGATCAATCAGTTAGCGCGGCGCAATAGCGTTATGCCGCCGCGCTCGCTCGTTGCATTTTGCGATTTCGCCACCAAGAGCCTGCGACCAGTGCTATCACACCAATGAGCGATAACGCCGCGCCGATCCGTTCCTGTAACAGCGGCGCAAGCTGCAAGCGCACCGCGTAATTCCCCGCAGGCAATGTCAACGACAACAAGCCATTCGCTGTCGATGGCGCAATCACCAGCGCATTACCGTCATCGCCGCGTGCGCGCCAATTCGGAAAATAAAACTGCCGTACGACAACAGTCGTCGTTTCGCGCAGGCTTACCTGTAATTCGATATCGCGTGGCGCCCAGCGCTCGACCGTGACCTCGCCTTTGTCTTCGGGGTAAATCACGCGATCGAAGCCGGCGATTTCCGCGCTGGTGTCGGCGGAATGCGATGGGTTCCAAAATGTCGTGTATTCCGGTGCATCGAGGCCGTTGCGCACGGCGTTATCGCGACCGGTAATCCACCAGTGATTGTCGAACGGATCGAGTTTGTGCAGCACATGCGCGGTAGCGAGGCACCACACCAATATTCCCGCGCTTCCAATGACTGCAATCAACGACAACCAATCGCGGTGCTCACGCCAGCAATGCACGGCGTGTAGTGCCGCGATTGCGGTGGCGAAATCGACCACCATCGCAATGCGCCACGGAAACTGCACCTTCCATAATTCCGGTGCGGTTTCCCAGACGAACGTCGACCACGGCGACATCAGAAACCACGCGACCGCCGCCAGCGCGAGGCAGGCGATCAACTTTCGCGTGCCAACCGTTTTGCGCCAGCGAAATGCGCTGAGCCAGCACACAATGAAAATCGCCGCGGTGGCGCCGATAACGGTGAATAGTCGCGCCGCAAAATCATGGCTGCTGCTGTCGTGGTGCGGCGCATCTCCAATCGGAAAAAACCAGCGATGGAAATCGAAATACGGCGTCCATAATTTTTCCGAACGCACATACTGTTCGCTGAACAACGCCGGCACCCAATACAAACCTGCCAACAAAATGCCCACGCCTATCGCCGCGCAAAAACGTGGAAAATATTTCCACGAATGCAGATGCCATAACAACACAGCGACGTAACCGGCGATGCCGATCGAAAACAATAACGCCGAGGGAAGGTGCGAAAGCATTAACAGCGCATAAGTGACTGCAAGGCCGCTTACCGCACGGCGGCCCTCAAACAGCTTATCGATGTAATAGAAAATCAGCGGCATCCAGATGTAATTGGCAAGTTCACCAATATCCTGACGACGCCAAAGATTCACCTCGAAGTGATAAGGCAACAGCATGTACAGCAATGCGCAAACCAGCGCCGTGCTGTGTGCATAACGACGTGTTGCGTACCGGTAAAAAGCGAGACCGGACAAACCAATCAGCAACCATTCTGCGAATGCGAGCTGCACCGTCAATTTCAAACCGGATAACAGCAATACCGGAATCGTGCCGATAAAAAACGGTAACGGTCCGTAGAAATAAAACGCCGGACTGCCACCGCCATGATTCATTTCCATCAGCCAGCGCGGGTACCAGTCGCCTTCCGCGACTTGGGCAGCGAAATTCTTCAACCAGACAAGGTTATAAATAATGCTGTGGCCGTTCGGCGCGCCGAACCAAAGCATTGGCGCACACGCAACGGCGGCGACGGTAAAAATAATGAGGGCTGCGAGCAGCGGCTCGCGCTTGAGCTTCGACCCAACCTGCGTCGACATTGCGTTTCCTACGGACGATGCGAAGGTGCGCATGCTACCGCAAATCGGGTCAGGAAAAGCGCCGCAATCCGGTCAATGATCGCAGCTGTTTACCGCCTGGCTGGGGCAACGGTGACCATCGGTGGTACGCAGTGCATCGGCGATGCGAAACATCGGAGTTTTCAGCATCGCCTTGACTTGTTCGCTCGCGTTCACCCGCAGCAACGCTTCATCCATGCATCGGAGCCATTGGTCGCGTTCGGCCGGACCGATCGAGTACGGCTTGTGCGGTTTGGTCAGACACACGGTGCCATATTTTTGCTGGTAAAGATGCGGCCCGCCCAGCCAGCCCGACAGGTATTCGAATAATTTCTGCTGAATATTTTCGAGATTGGCGGCATGCATTTTACGAATGCTCTGCACCTGCGGCAGTTCGTCCATGACCTCGTAAAATACCTGCGCGAGACGGCGTATTCCCTCTTCGCCGCCCAATAATTCATATGGTGTTTGCATGGGGATGTTCCTCTAGCGACTGCTAGAAGAATAAGCGTTGCTGACGAAGTCGCCTTGATGCCGATCAACAAGCCAACAACTACAACATATCGATCAGCGTTTTTGCCGCATTGAATGGTGTGGTGATGCCAGCGATCACTTTACGCTCCAGCTCCGGCATCGATTGGCGCACCTGCGGATTCTGCCGCAGCTTTAACAACAGCATTTCGTGAATCAGCTTGTGCATCCATTCTTTTGCCTGCCGCGCGCGTTTCTGTTGCAGTGCTCCGTCTTTATTCGCGGCGACCTCGAAATCGGTGATCATGCCCCACACCGCTTCGATGTTTTGTTTCTCCTGCGCCGAGCAGGTCATCACGCGCGGCGTCCAGTAGGTGGTGTGGCGCAGCAGATTCATCGCGCTTTGATAATGCGATTTGGTGCGTTGAGCGAGGTTTACACTTTCGCCATCGGCTTTATTGATCACCAATGCATCGGCCAATTCCATGATGCCGCGTTTGATGCCCTGCAATTCGTCGCCTGCATTCGGCAGCATCAGCACCATAAAAAAATCGACCATGCCGGCGACTTCGTATTCGCTCTGCCCGACGCCGACCGTTTCAACCAGAATCACGTCATAGCCGGCTGCTTCGCATAACAACATCGTTTCGCGCGTGTGCTGCGCGACGCCGCCGAGCGTACCTTCGGATGGCGACGGACGAATGAACGCGCCATCCTGCCGCGACAATTCTTCCATGCGCGTTTTATCGCCGAGAATCGAGCCGCCCGCGATCGGCGAGCTGGGATCGACCGCGAGCACCGCAACTTTTTTGCCGAGTCCGAGCAAATATAAGCCGAACGTTTCGATGAAGGTGGATTTGCCGACGCCGGGAATTCCGGTAATACCGATGCGGATACTGTTGCCGGTATGCGGCAGCAATGCTTCCAGCACTTTTTGCGCTTCGAGCCGATCCTTATCGAGTTTGCTCTCGATAAGCGTGATCGCTTTGGCGAGTGCGCGGCGATTGCCTTGTGTCAAAAGATCGAGATTGATATCGGCCATGTGCTTTCCGATTCCTATCAAGAAAAAAGGCGGGCATTTGCCCGCCCCTTTACAGCACGTTAATTATTTTCCCGCTGCTTTATTGATCGCGTCGAGTACATCGCGCGCAGCAATCGGAATCTGCGTACCCGGTCCGAAGATGCCTTTCACGCCGGCCTGATACAGGTAATCGTAATCCTGCTTCGGAATCACGCCACCGGCCACGACGATAATGTCATCGGCGCCCTGCTTTTTCAGCTCCGCGATCAATTCCGGCACCAGCGTTTTATGTCCCGCTGCCTGCGATGAAACACCGACGACGTGCACGTCGTTTTCAACCGCCTGCCGTGCGACTTCGGCCGGTGTCGAAAACATCGGCGACAAATCGATGTCGAAACCGACATCGGCGAAAGCGGTCGCGATAACTTTTGCGCCGCGATCATGACCGTCTTGCCCCATCTTGCACACGAGCATGCGTGGACGGCGGCCGTGTTTTTCGACGAAACTTTCGATATCGCGCGAAATGTTCTGCCAGTTTTCGTCTTCCTGGAATGCTGAACCGTACACGCCGGACACCGTTTGCGCTTGTGCGTTGAAGCGGCCGAATACCCGCTCCATCGCAAATGAAATTTCACCTACCGTAGCACGTGCGCGCGTTGCCTTCACGGCGAGATCGAGCAAATTGCCCG